>JANPJT010000097.1:0-2435 GCA_031425635.1 Pseudomonadota bacterium | reverse complement strand
GTCCAAATACGCACGAGCTTCTGCGGCTCACTGCAGGCAATGAGTGATTTAATGGCGTTCGACAAGAGATTGATCAAAATGGAATACACCTCACCTTCGATGATCGGCCCAACCAGCATGGTCGCATTGACATCCGATGTGTCTATACGAATGTGATAATTCTCAATCACTAAGCGGAAGCAGCTAACAGCCTTCTCAAGAGCAGAACTCAAGTTGACTTCAATAGCGCGCTGATCGCTGCGGAACGCACCTACGATACCCGTCATGTCGACCAAGCGAGCTAGTTGAATCTGGGTCGATCGGAGTTGTTGACTCAAGGCGCTGAGTTCTTCCTGGTGTTCTGGTATTTTTTTGGCAATCACCCGTAGCCTGGCAGAGCCAGCACCGATTGATGCGATAGAACTGCGCACCTCATGAGCAAACAATAAAGTCAGCGTTGAGGCAGAAGCAACGAGTCTGAGATGGCGAAGTTGGCTTTGGCTGTCTGCGCTGATGGCCTCCAAGGCCTTAACTGTGCGAAGCAGCGTTTGACGCCTCTCCACCTGCTCGTCTTCAGGCAACGTGGTAACCAACCGACTAATTTCTTGACGCAGGTATTGAGTCGCGCGCGGCGCAGCATCGGCCTCGAGTTTCTTAGGATCTGCATTAAGAATGGGCGCGAGCTCAGCAATTGCCAGTCGCGCCTCAGAACTTGTCCTCTGCCGGATATAAGCTTCGCGGTGAATTGTTGCCCATTCAATAGCCATCCGCGTGAAGGTACGCAATGCTTCAAAAGAACTGGAAGCTAGAAACCCCTGTCTATCCAGTCGAGGCTCGAGTCCTGCGATTGAAGAAGATACGTTGACGTGCCCTAGATAGTTACGCATGCCTAACATATTCAGGAGTACTCGCGTCGGGTCGATTTTTTGCATCGATGAGGCGAATGAGAATAGCTCCTTATCCGGGCGACCGAGTCGGCGTCCCCGATCAGCATCAATCTTTAGCCAGTCATCCCCTGGATTTCCATAGGGATACATTCTGAAGCCGTTGTAGCGGATCTGAACTCCGCCCCAGTCCTCAACCAATTTGGTCAACACGTAGTTGGCAAGCAGGCCGGGATCCCGCACACCGTCGCCCTTATTAGTAGGCAAAATCCCAATTCGAAGAGTAGATCCAAAGATCTCCTGAAACCGTGGGGCAGTCTTGTAGGTTCGCTTCCCGCCAATTCCCGACGCATGCAAAGTGAAGAGGGCTCGACCGTCCTCTAGAACCTCCGCGTCCAATGTCCCCCAGGATGCTTCTATGACCTGTTCGCGCAGATCACCGGATTGCTGAATGGTGCCAGGAGCATCCAAATCGACCGCGAATCCGGGATCTTCTTCGAACCCTTCACGCCGAGTCCCGGAATTACCGGCCATCACTGCCAGTTGCCTCCGGAGGTACTCAAATCCCCTTACTTGCCATTCGTCAGCATCGGCGCTGGAGATCACAAGCTTCGTTCCCGTGAGTTTTCTTCCAGGAAGGGTCTCAGTAAGTCCTTTGCAATCGACCGATTCAACAGTCGTACCCGGCACAAACTCGTCCCAATTAAAGTCAACCACAGTTCTCGCGGTTCCCCAGGTGCCTCTCTTGGGGCCCTCAATTGTTGCGATCGTCTCGAGTGTTAGGCGGCTACCCAAGCGGCGGCAGGCAAATCGACCAACGCCTTTCCGCCCCGTGCGTGGACGACCAAAGATCTTGCTCGTCGGGTTATCTTCTTTATTCGTGGTGCCAATCCTCATCCAAAAGTCCGCCACCTCCGTGGGGGTCATGCCCGTGCCGTTATCCTCTATAACAATGGTTGGCCCACCCGTAGCCTGAGGCGTAATCGACACTCGAACGGCAGAAGCATCCGCATCGTATGCATTTTTCACAAGCTCGGACAATGCGACGTGGACAGTAGAAACCAGTTTCTCGCCAAGCTCTCTGAGCAAGGCACTATCCACGCTAAATGTAAATACGGTAGCTCCACTCATCAGAAAATCGTCACAGTAAAAAATTTATCCGCCCCCCAGCCTTCTAGGCGGATCGCCGCAGAAGATTGAGTGGCACACAAATTAAATGAGAAGGGGCTTTGATCAGGCATAACAGTCCTTGAACACCACTGTCTACTTTGCGCGAAATCGCATAGTTGGTCAGCTAGCGTTTTCCTTTTGTGTCAAAAATGTAACTTGAAAGCCGGGGTTCGGACAATAACTTGGACTACCAGGAGATAGTCCATGTATTCATACGAAGAGCGAATTCGGGCCGTCAAGCTCTACATCAAACTCGGTAAATGTACCGGACCGACCATTCGGCAGTTGGGCTATCCAACGAAGAATTCACTTAAGGGGTGGTATCGAGAGTACGAACGGGAGCGGGACTTGCAGGTGGAGTACACCCGATCCAGGAAGAAAACTCACGGGAACGAAGCTTGT
>JANPJT010000096.1:0-10666 GCA_031425635.1 Pseudomonadota bacterium | reverse complement strand
CCGATCCATGGCAGGTCCTCGGGATCCTCGGCTTCTTCAACCGGAAGCCGCGCGATGATCACTAGGTAAACGAGGTAAATAACGGTGAGCACTACGGAATCGACACACGTCAGCGCGCCACGGTAGAGGACCACTAGGAAGTAAAGGACGGAGAGAAAAAGAAATAAAACACTCCAAGAGTCGTGCTTATCGAGATCGATTCGGTTGATCCATTTTCGAGTGCGAAACCCCTGATAGAAGAAGTGCACAAAGAAAATCATGGGCCAGCCCAAACCCACGAGTAGCCGCAGGGAACCCGTCAAATTGGCAATCATCAAGTCGGTTTGTTGGTTCCACGCGATGGTCGCTTCGACCGCGAATTCGGGTAACGTTTGGAGCCAAGCCAAAATGCTCAGGGCCAGAGCGCGCGGGATGAAGGTCTGGGCGGTTTCGGCTGCCCACCCAATCACGAAAGCAGAGAGCAAAATTGCGACTAGACTCCAGGAGTCAACCAGGTATTCCACTAAAGCGTCCTCTCGAAACGTGCCAAAAAACGGCACTTACCGACCCAAAAGTGTCACAAAGGTAACCGCTATCCCTTCAATTGAATAGGATTTTTGCCCGTATTCGAACTGAAATCACGGGCACCTCTCTTGCAGAGCCTTGGTCGGGGCACTCCGCCCCGGCCCGGCCCCTGAAGGAAGTGGAGTAGAGATGAAACGCGCAAAGCTCGCTTTGGAACTTTTGTTCCAAAGACACAGCGAACAAGAAGACTCGGGAGCTAGCGTGGACCGCATGGCTCGGGAAATCCGAGGCAGTGTCTTTGTTTTAATCGGGCTATTCTTTTTAGTTTCCCTCACCAGTTACCTTCCCCTCGATACGGTGAATATTTTCCAAGGCCGGCTTGACCAAGTAAATAATTTCTCGGGCATTGTGGGCGCCCTCATCGCCGAATGGGTGCTGGGTTCTGTGGGGGCTCCGGGCTATGCTCTGCTTTTTGTCGTGGCTGGCCTAGCTTTCTGCGCTTTTAAAAACGTCCCTTTGAAAGATCAATCCATTCGGATTCTAGGGGTTGCGATTGCAACCTTGCTCTCGGCTATTGCGGCGCACTTAATTTTCGCCTCGGACTTCCCTGAAGTGAGCCTTTGGCAAGGCGGTTGGTTAGGCCGCAAGCTTGGAGATTTGCTTCAGCAGTATTTCAATACGGGCGGGGCCTTGCTTCTGGTCACCGGCGGCTACGTGTTCACTGCGATTTTAACTGCCGGCTTATCTTTCACCGGAGTAGCAAACCAAGTTTGGGAGGCTCCCGAAGCGGAGTTAGACGAAGGCGAAGCACCTTTCTCAGAACAGGCGCCTGCCCCCGAAGCCGCCGAAGCGCCTTCGCATGCTCCCCTTCCAGTCGTCGTTCCTATTCGGCGAGCCAAGCGAAAAGCCCCTGCTGCGGAGCAGGCGCCGGAAGAAAACCCAGCCGAAGCGCCGCCAGCGCCGACCGTTTATGGGTTCACCCCCATGATCCCGGCTGTTGGAGCGTACCAGCTGCCTTCTCTTCGTTTGATGAAGGGGGCCGAAAATAAAGTGAAGCGCCTTTCCAAAGCAGAACTGCGGGCAAACGGAGAAATGATTGTCAGCCACTTGGCGTCGTTTCAAATCACGGGGGAAGTCACTGCCATTACGGAAGGGCCTGTGATTACCACGTATGAATTTAAGCCCGCTGCCGGCATCAAACTTTCCAAAATCGCCAACTTGCAGGACGATCTCGGGGTTGTTTTGGGAACCAACCAACTTCGAGTCATTGCGCCGATCCCCGGCAAAACGGTCGTTGGGATTGAAGTCCCCCGCCCTCAGTCCGAGACAATTGCGCTGAAAGACATTTTGGGTGAGGACGCGTTCTACGACAAAAAGCTCCAGCTTCCCGTTGCGCTTGGAAAAAGCACGGACGGGCGCCCTCTTTTCGGGGACCTGGCGGCCATGCCCCACCTCCTCGTTGCAGGATCCACTGGGAGCGGTAAATCGGTGTTCATGAACAGCCTCATTATGAGCCTTCTTTACCGGCTGACCCCTCAGCAGCTTCGGCTCATCCTGATCGATCCAAAAATGCTGGAGTTCGCGGCTTTCGCAGGCTTGCCCCACCTAGTTGCCGACGTGATCACAGACAACCAAATCGCCATTAACGCCATGAGCTGGGCGTGCACCGAAATGGATCGCCGCTACGCGCTCATGGCAAAAACGAGCTCTAAAAACATTGAGTCCTATAACTCTAAAATGCGCAGCGCCGAAGACAAGCTTCCGCTGCTCGTTGTCGTCGTCGACGAACTTGCGGACCTCATGATGTCCGGCGGTGAGCTCGTGGAGATCTCGATTACTCGCTTAGCGCAAAAGGCTCGTGCGGCGGGAATCCACTTAGTCATCGCAACACAGCGTCCATCGGCCGAAGTCATTACGGGCTTAATCAAAGCCAACATCCCCTCGCGTATTAGCTTTAAGGTTCCCTCGTCCATCGACTCTCGCACTATCTTGGATACTTCGGGCGCCGAAGAACTTATAGGCCGCGGCGATAGCTTGATGGTGCAGCCCGCTGTGCCGCTGCGGCGTATCCACGGCACGTTCGTTACCGAAGAAGAACTGGCCCGAGTGGTGAAATTCGTTAAAGGCGGCAAAAGCCACGCTAAGAACTATATTAGCTTCGCTGGAGCGCGAGACGACGAGTAGGGAAACGAAGCCTTCACTCCCCCCCCGACACGTTCCTTAATGCGGCGCAACGTAGCGGAGATTCATGATAAAATAGGGGAATGAAAAAGCTCATCGCCGTTGCTCTCGCTTGCCTGATCCCTCTTTGCGCTCGCGGCCAGGACTACGATTGCCCCATGGATATGGGCGCACCGGAGCCGCTGTACGTGCTCATGGCGCATATTAACCCGATGGAATGGAAAATTCCCGCTCTAGCCCCTCCCAAAGCCGGAACGTCGCTTGCGAAACTTGGCGCCGATTTAGTGGCGCTCAAAAAAAAATACGAAGCGTTCCATGACTCCATTTATCAGCAGGAACTCCGATTGAGCGAAGAGGAGAGGAAAATGCTAGCCGAAGAAGTGCTAAGCATGATGGGGCTATTTGCGCAAAAAGCGGCGCAAATGGTGGATCAAAACAAGGGCGCAACGATTGAGTCAAACGACCAAGCGATTAAAAAAGGCTTTTCGGATTTAATGAAGCAAATGGCGCGAAGTATTCTTTCCCAGAGTGAAACTTTGCGCAGCACGGAAAAAATCACCAGCGAGCTGCTCAAGCTTCCAACTTTCGGAAAAGCGATTGTCGATTCCTTTAAGGAGCAATACCGCTTCAATAAAAAGACGTTGCATAAAAATATCTGTGCGTTCCTGGAAAAGGAGGCGGAAGTTTGCAACATCGGCGAAGAACGAACCGCCCCGAAAACCACTTCGGAAGAACGAAAAAAGAGAGCGGACGCTATCCAATCGTCGCTTTCAGTCTTTCACGAATCCTTCGACCGCAAACTGAGAAAAGAGTCGCTGCAACTAGAGAGAAAACTAGGCGCTTGGAAACCCGGAGACAGGATGAAAAGCGGATGGGCAAAGTTGACTGGCCAAAATAGGCCTAAAATCGACTGGACTAAGTTAGATTTCGAGAATGACGTTGCTCCCCTGCTCAAGCTGTGTGGCGTACAAAAAGCGCTAGAAGCGGTCGACAAAAACCGGGACAAACGGCTGAGCGCCGGGCTCGTTCCTCCGGCTAGTTATAGCGAAGACTGCCAAAGATTTTTTTGTGGGCAGCCAGGCCTCTTGCCTAAGCCCGAACGTTCCTCCGGCACGGATGCCTGCAGTTTCGTTTTGAAGTACCCGAAAATGCGCGCTGGCTACGATCGCGGGTTTACGGATTGGGTTAAGGACCAAAACGCCACACCAGGTTATAACCGGAATCCTTTTTGCCCTGAAGCAGGACAAGGCCGTGCCCCTGTTGAACACGGCACGCATAAGAAACAGTAATAGGCCTAAAGCCGCCCCTGAGCGATCCAAAGGCCGAAGGTAGCGGCTAAAATGCATAGTATCGGTGTTACCACCGCGTAGGTAAGGCCTACGCCAACCCTTCCTGCTAACAAAAGCCGCGAGGCTTCTAACGCGTACGCGGAAAAGGTCGTAAACCCTCCCAACGCTCCAACGCCTATCGCGAGCACTACGAACGTCCCTGGCTTTGCGACCCCGTGCAACAAACCCATCGCGAAAGACCCAGTCGCATTGATCAGGAGAGTCGCAACGGGAAACTCTGCCCCTACAAAAATGAGGGAACTCATGAGGTAGCGCAGCAGCGTGCCCACAGCGCCCAAGATTGCAATACCAACGATAGTCATGGAATGCCCCCAAGGACGAAGGATAGTCTCCAGCTAAACGGGAGACAATGCGAAAGGATCGGAAAGCGGAACGCTTCTAGCGGGGCTGTTTTTTACCGAGGAGCGCTGCTGCAAAAGCGCAGATTTCTTCCCGGCTCGGGCTTCGACCCGCAGGACGCTCCCGGTTGAAACTTTCGATCGAAGGAAGCCTTTCGCCATGGGTACCAAGAAAAACTTCATCGTAGGCTGTCCGAGCAGCGGTTTTCCACGCGTCCGGCAGGGGATTGCCGGCAGTGATCTTCTCGAGCTCCCGGAGACCAATACGAATGCCATGGGCAGTGCTTTCTACTTTTCCCTTGATCGGGACCGACTGCGAAGGCGAAGGCATCTGGCGAATCAAGCCGGTGTGGGAAAAAATAAACCTCGCGGCTTCTGTTCGAATATCGGGGTCCTTCTCATTAATGAAGCGGTCCCAAGTCCAGCCTACGAGCGCGTCCACTTCGGGGCTTCGGACGTTGTAATCCCACCGAATATTGCGTTTCGAAAGCGCTTCAAGCGCGTGCGCGCGCAACTCAGCCGGTACTTTGAGATCTTTTGCGACTTCGAACAGCTTTTGGGTAATCCGGCTGTCGGGCACTTTGACCAAAGCAAGGTACTCCATGGCCGCTATTTTTCCAAACACGTCTCCGCTATCCACAATTTTGAGCGCCGTGTTCACCAGCTCGGTGCGTTCAATTTGTTTCGGAGTGAGTTTCAGGTGATAGACTCCATCCACCTTTTCCATGTTTCGCACTCTCCCGCCGGCTTCGAGTGTCAGTGCCTTTCCTAGTTTAGATAAGAGCAATTCTGCTGGCTCTTCCTTTTGGCTTCTTGGAAGCTCCGCGACGAGATCGAGGAGGCTCTTTTGAATGGGAGTCGACGACAGTATCCAAGCCGGGGCTTGGCGCCGGCTGATTTCGGAGGGCATGAGCGAACTGAGTATTTGCAGAGCCCGTGCCCGCTTTTTCGGATCCTGGAGCGCCTCGGCTAGCAGGTTTGGCAAGAACGGGTCGGCCCCTTCTTCCGGGGGGCGAAACCGTCTCACCCATTCTTGCGCCAACTCCCTCAACTGCGCATCCTCGCTAAAGAGAAATTGCGCCATCACGCGGCTCGTGCTCTCGGCGCCCGGCAGGCCCGGCTGAAAGTTTGGAGTATCGGATCGGGGTTTTACCAGTTCGACCAGTTCTGAGGCGAGTGCGCTCCGGAGCGCAGGCGAAGCAAAAGGTTCCTCCCCGTTTTTGGGCTCCGCAAGGATTCTTGCGACAATCGCATCAAAGTCAGGGCCGCCCTCTTTTCCCCACTGGGTTAATTCTTGCTGAAAAGTACTTTCTCCCGGGCGAACCATCCGCCAAATGCCCAAATCGCGAACGGCTTCGTCCTGTACTTCCGGGAAATCACTCATGAGTCGCCCCAAAATCCCGACGAGACTGGGACGCTCAACCCGTCGCTGGAGCAAAGGATCCCCCGCTGCCAGCACCTTTTCTCTACGGCCCATAGCCTGAAGAGCTTCCCTAGCATACCGCGGCAGCTGAAGTTCATTTTCGTCGGATTGGCGAGCGAAACCTCGAAACACTTTCACCAAACTATCGGTGACTTCTTTAGGTATTTCCGACTTTCCAGAGCCCCTCCACGTGAGCTTCGCAGCAGAAAAGGCCGCTGGAATCGTTGCAGAGGTCCCGTAAGTCTCCAAAGCCTGCACAAGCTCCAGAATATCTTTTGCGATTGCCTCGCGGCGTATTTGACCGGGCCCATCTTCAAATAGAATCCCCTCTAGTTCGCTGAAGGCGCGGACTATCTGGCTAGCAGCTTGAGGGTGAAACTGGGGGCTCAGCGCTGTCGCAGCACGAAGCGCTTCATGGGCCTCGGCGCTCGTCCAAAAATTTTTTCGAGCGGGCGCCGCACTGGCGGAGGGCCTAAGAAATGCGGCTAGCAAGGGCGACGAGGAAGCAAAACGGTTCGCTTGGGACAAAGGCCCCCAGGCCGCAAGCCTCAGCGACTCACTGTGTTCCATTTGTTCTGCAGGGCGGCGGCTTCGCAGGAAAGCCACTGCTTCTTCCCGGAGCGTGGGGTCTTTATTGACTAGCTGCCCGAGAATGGCAGCCAATAGGCTAGGTTCTGCCTTAAACCAGTTTGGCAGCCCGATGATCTCTGAGTCGCCTGGCAAAGGGCGCTCTCGGCCGCTTTCTGGCTCCGAAGCCAGCCAATTCAAAGCGCCCCACGATCTTTTTGCTTTTGCTAAATCATTCGACTCAACGCCTTGGCGCACTAAAGCACTGAGTTTGGCGGGGCTCACCTCACCGGCCGAGTCCAGCGAACTTTGCAACCATTCGGCGGCAAGGAGAGCTGGATCCGCCGGCCTGGGCGCTCCGTTTTTCGCAAGCGATAGAAGAAGCTCGGCGTACTGGTGTTTCCTCCGTTCGGGCGCTTTCGCAAAGGCTACTCGCAAGTCCCGTTGTCGTTGGGGTGCATCGGGCGACGATGGGTCTAGAAGCGCGTTTCTTAAAAGAGCTTTTGCAGCAACGAATCTCGTGTCTTCGGATGACTCCCCGCTCCGTATCACGGCTTGGACAGAACTTACCAAGCCAGGCGAAACGATTTTTGCTTCGGATAGTCGATTGCCGACGACATCGACTGCCATCGCTCGTTCTTCCGCCGTACGGTCGCCCAACCGCGAAACGATCGCCTCTTGAAAGGCTTGGTTATCGGCGAGCCAAGGAGGGAGTGACTTTGCATCTCTCGACCAACGCCACACTTGTCGAAGAGAAGCTCGGCGAACTCTTAAGTCGTCGCTTTTGAGGAGCCGCGCAAAAAGATCCGCCGTGCGCCGTGACTTCACCACTCCGGCTTCCTCAGCGAACTCCTGAAGGCTCCAAGCCTCAAGGGAACCGAGCGATTTCAAAACCTGTGCCGACTCCTGCGCCGAAAGCCCTTCGAGAACGTTTTCGAGCGGCGCTTTCGCGCGATCTTCAGTCAATTCTAGCTCGAGCAAATCCGAAATGGCGCCGGCCGAAAACACTCCCAGCCGAGAAAGCGCCTGCTCCGCCGCTTTTCGAAGGATCGGCGACAGGGTTTCATCGGCAGCGATGAGTCGAACAGCGTTAAACCCCGAACGAGGAACCCCAGCACCCCGGCGCACTTCGCTCGCAGACGCTTCTCCAAACGCATCCAAGGCGCGGCTTCGAACAGCGAAGGAACCTTTGGGATCTTGGATGATCGCCGAGAGTTTAGAAAGAAGCACGCGAATGTCCGATGGAGTGCTTTTTGAAAGGCCTTGTTCCAGCGAGTACAGATCGACCGCTCGAAGGCGCTCAGCCACTACTCTTTGAAAACCCAGGGTATCGGCATGCGCAAGCTCAAGCGCTTCGACCCACTCCCGAAGGTTGTTCACGGGTTTTTCCCCGAGCCCCTCGAGCGCCGAAATGGCTTTCAAGCGCATTTCCTTGTCGACGACGTTGGCGTTTGGCCCCAGGGAAGTAAGCTCCCAAATCCTATCGCGAATGGGCTGTGTTTCCGACTCGCGCAACTTGCTTTTACCCATCAACTTCGTGGTAGCCGCAAGGGCCTTTGCCTTTGCCCATTTGCTGCTTCCATTTAATATCGGCAGCACCTTGGCCAACGCCTTTGAGCGTTCGGCAGGATTCATATTCTGCTCGAGTTTTTTGAGATCAAACCGCTCGATTGCTGCTTCCATCGCTTTCGTTGCTTCGGTCGGTGGGCCCTCATGCTCTCCCACTTTCTTAACGGCATCTAAGTATTGCGAAGCAGAGGTGATCTCAATAACAGGCTGGTAGCCAATCAAAGTCAGAGTAGCAGCAGCTTGTTCTTTCAGCAGCTCTAAAGATTCACTGGTGCGGCTGTCCATTCCGCTGATTTCTTTCAAACGAGCGATCAACGCCTCCGGCATCGAAATCCGTCTTTTAGATTCTATTTTTCCCAGTTCCTCCACCGCATGGAAAGCGATGGGGAGAGCTACTTTACTGTCGCTCGCCATCAGGGTGGTTAGCCGATCCAAATGCCGGTTGCGTTCGGGCGCCCCTAAAGACTTGAAGTAGGGCTTCACTTTGGAAGCTACCAAAGCTTTTTCCAGTTTCCGCCGGCGGGTATAGCTAGACGAGCTCCCTTCTCTTTCGAGGTCCACCAATTCTTGGAGTGCGCCAAGGAACGAGTCTGCGTCATAGATGGGAACGCCCCCGATGGCTTCCAGCGACTTTACGACGGCGGTTTGGAACTGGGTATTTGCCCGCTGCATTTCCGCCATTCTGGTGAGCACGCTCTCGGCGCTTGACCGAATTTTTGCCTGGTCCACGCCCTGCGTGCTCATGGTCTCAGCACGTTTGACTTCTTCAGTGCTGAGTAGACTATTGAGCCCCACCGCCAAAACTTCGAGGTCGGGGTAGAGAAAAGTCTTGGCCTGATCGGGAGCACCCTCCTTGGAATCCAAACGGCTATCCGATTCAATGGCGGCAACCAGCTTCTCTGCGAGAGGAAAGCGCTCCATTGGCCGCAAGGGCAACGAGTTGAGAGAGGGTACGAGAGCTTTCGCTCTCTCCATCCAAGGAGTTCTACCGCTAGCGGACATACTCCCGGCTCGTTCCGCTAGGTAAACGAATCGAACGAGAGGGTGCCTTGCAGCGCTCAGTTGTTCTAGTTGGCCATCCGCAATATCTAAAACAGCAAAACGGTTCGCAAAGGGGATTTTGTCAGGGTTATCCAAATGGTCTGTGAAAAACTGCGTGAAGGATTCCTTCAGATCGCTTTCCGCCCCAGTTCCAAACTTTTCTACTCCTCCGTCTTTTCCAATGAGCTTACCAACAAGCGCACCGGTCTCCGCCACCAGCGGCCAGCGGCCAGGGAGCTTCCAGGACTCCAAAAGATCTTTGGCTACTTTGAAACGTTCTTCCCGGGGGATTTTCAGCGCAAGCGCCGAGTCTAGAAGTTGCGTAAGCTCTTTCCCGAGGTTTGCAGGGTCCGCACCTGCGGGCAACGCATTCGCCAAGCGACCAGAAAGTTCTTTTACCCGCAGCCACAAAGGCGCTGCTTTCACCGGGACATTCCCTGCTGGGTTTTCGCGCTTTTCGGGAAGTTTTTCACCAAGCGCTTTGAGCGCTTCGGCGATGGTGCCATCGAAATGGTTTTGGTCCCGTGAACTGGGTGGATCTAAATAGGCTTCTTTTAAAACCTCGATCGCTTCGGACCGCATTTGGCGGTACTGGACTTGGACTCCTTTCAAGGCCGGGTTGTCGGAGGGCGCCCCTAAGTCGGCCGCTTTGAACAATTTGCCCAGTGCTTCTAGCCCATAAGCGAGTTTGGCGTTTGAAATAGGCTGGCTGCCGCGCTCTTTCAAAAGAGTGAGGAACTTACTCCCGTTCAGAAGCGAATCGAGCCCATTGATTTTCGCGGGCCACCGAAAGTCGTCCATCCGGCTCTTGGCGGCCGCGGAGCCCGTCCGCAAGTAGTCCGCGTAGGCTTGGTAGTACTCCTCAATGCTCGTTCCCCAAGAGGGTAAAGCGTAGAACAGGCCTGCCAACGTGAGCGCTAAGTGAATGTGTTTGAGCCTTCCCATGCCTGACCAATCGGAGAAAACTGAAATAATCCTGAGAGGTTAATAGCTGGTTCCAAAAAGCCCGGGGACGTCGGTTCGGGGGATGCACGTTTGGGGAAAGCTCGGTACAATCCAATGCTTATGAAGCCTTTCTTTTTAACTCTAGTGCTATGCGTTGTTTCAGTCGGGGAAAACACCCCGCTTTCTTTGGGCGACCGTCGGTACGGTGAACGCGATGGGGGAGTCTCGAGCGCGCGCCCCTACCCTCACAGTAAGCCGGAGAGGTCGGGGCCTATGCTTTTTGGCCGGTGCGCTGTCGTAAACCCCACCCTTGCCACCCTCGAAGTGCCTTGTCAGGACGGTCTCCTTTTGGAGGTTTACGATGCCAGCGCAAAGCCAGTGGGAAAAACGCTCACTGCGGAAGGCCGCTTTACTGTCGCAGTCCCTAAGCCTACTTCGAGCTACTTCTTGAAACTAAAAAGTCCTGGGTTTCGGCAAACCACCGAGCGCCTCGGCCCCTTTGCAGAGGGAGAGGAAATCCTTCTCCGCTTGGATAAAGATCCTTCACACCCTCGCTAATAGGTTGCTTCACCCTTCGGGTTCGCAATGACGGAAAGGGAACGGGACGGCTTTTCATCTGTTTATGCGAGCTCGCTCGCTTTGGTCGGGCTCTGCTCACCCTGATGTGGAATAGCATCGAATACGGGCTGGACTCTCCTCTAAAATATTCAATTTACCGTCAGAAGATCGAAATCAGAACTTACCAAGAC
>JANPJT010000095.1:0-4538 GCA_031425635.1 Pseudomonadota bacterium | reverse complement strand
CACTACGGTCTCGGTTAAAAACCCTCTGCGCGCCGCCCCCAGAACCAACCTAGGCGATTTTCGCTCGGAATTTATGGTCGCTTTTAGGTTAACGCTAAGCGTTGAGCGCCTGGCTCCGGAGTCCAGTTAATAGCGATAATGCTCGGGCTTGAAAGGGCCTTTCTTGCCAAGGCCGAGGTACTTCGACTGCTTCTCGGTGAGCTGCGTCAAGTGGACCCCAATCTTTCCCAAATGGAGCGCTGCGACTTTCTCGTCGAGTTCCTTCGGAAGCCGGTAAATCGCTACTTCTTTGTACTTTTCGGGTGATTTGAAAAGGTCGATTTGAGCCAGGACCTGGTTCGAAAATGAATTGCTCATCACGAACGACGGGTGGCCGGTGCCACACCCTAAATTCACTAAGCGGCCTTTGGCGAGCACAATGACATTGCGACCATCTTTCAAAGTGTGGATGTCGACTTGCGGCTTCACTTCTTCTTGAGTTGAGTTGGCGTTGAGCCACGCCATGTCGATCTCAATATCAAAGTGCCCAATGTTGCAAACGATCGCGCCGCTTTTCATGACGCTAAAGTGCTTGTCGGTGATGATATCGCAGCAGCCAGTCGCCGTGACAAAGATATCGGCCAGTGGCGCCGCTTTATCCATGGAAACCACTTCGTAACCTTCCATTGCCGCCTGGAGAGCGCAGATGGGATCGATTTCCGTGATTAGGACCCGCGCCCCGTACATCCGCATCGAGCTTGCGCTGCCTTTGCCCACATCCCCATAGCCTGCAACAACAACAACTTTTCCGGCGAGCATCACGTCGGTTGCGCGCTTTACCGCTTCAGCAAGCGATTCTCTGCAGCCGTACAGGTTGTCGAATTTCGATTTCGTTACGGAGTCATTGACGTTGATAGCCGGTACGCGAAGCTTTCCTGCCTTGAACATTTTTTCCAAATTGTGGACGCCAGTCGTGGTTTCTTCAGATAGCCCCACTACTTTTTTCAGCATCGGCAAGAAACGTTCTTCGTGCATTAAATTTGTTAAGTCGCCGCCGTCATCGAGGATGAGGTTGTAACCTTCCTCGCCCCATCCGATCACCGATTGTTCGATGCACCAATTGAATTCTTCTTCCGTTTCACCTTTCCAAGCGAAAACGGGGATGCCTGCTGCCGCCATCGCGACCGCAGCGTGATCTTGAGTTGAAAAAATATTGCATGACGACCAGCGGATTTGTGCCCCGAGTTTAATCAGCGTTTCCATCAGGACCGCTGTTTGGATAGTCATGTGCAGGCAGCCAGTGATCCGGGCGCCTTTGAGCGGCTGGGACTTGCCAAATTCTTCCACCAGAGACATTAAGCCTGGCATTTCGGTTTCAGCGATGGTGATTTCTTTCCGGCCCCATTCCGCAAGTTTTTGAAAGACCTGAGGATCTTCCATCGCCTCACGGCAAACTCGGTAATCGCGTTGAGTTCCAAGCGCAGGAGAGAATGTATTTTTCATAGAGTTCTGTGTTTTTTCCGAAGGAGTTTGATCTAGCATAGGAGGCATACTTAAGCAGAAGACGTTAAAAAAAGAAAGACGTTTCGCGGCTAACGCGCAGTGGTGTGTCGTAGTGCCGCGCAGAGCTGTAAGATAACCGGAATGTCCAAACAGTCGCTTGCCAGCCAACGGTTGAAGAACTTCGTGGAGCCGGCTTTCCAGTCCCTCAAAAGCCCCATTACCACACAGCAAATCGATTCCATGGTTGGCTTGGTAGCGAGCTCAATGCTCGGCGTGGGCCGCTTTTTCCATACCCCCGACCATGTGATCCACGTTGGGGAAGGGGGCGATGCTTTGTCGGCTATCGCCGCTTTGTTCCATGACTTGGTTTACTTTCAAGTCGACCAAGGGGTCAGTCTTACCGTTGCAGGGCACCTGGCGCCGTTTGTTTGGGAAAACGACGGCGAGTTGTACTTGCGCGACGAAGGTTTGGCGCAATCGCCCTTCGTCCTTGGAGCTTTGGGTATTTTTGACTTTGCGCCGGGAGATCGGTTGCCGTTAGGTTCCGGGCGGAACGAGTTTTTGAGCGCTTTGGCCGCGGCGAGTTTGCTCGAGGGAAACCTCACCATAGGGCAGTACCTTCAGGTCGCGGCATGCATCGAAGCCACGATCCCTTTTCGTTCGCCGAATCAACTCGGAGAGACTCGAGCGGAAGTGCTTTTTGAGCGGCTGCAGCGAATGAGCAGCGAGTTGAATGCGGGGCTCGGCGCCGACGAAATCCAACGGGCTATCGCCCGCGCGGTCCGGATGGCAAACCAGGATCTTTCCGACTTCGGTGGTGACGATTCAGTCGCATTTCTAAAAAACACCTGGGACCTTGTCCCTGAAATGAACCCGCTCCTACGAAACCGGGAGAGTTCCACTTTGGCCGGCTACCGGAAAGCGCTGGAGCAAATGGAACGCTTTTTTTCGGGGCTTGAGCCACGAGATGTTTTTCAAAGGTTCGGCACAGAACCGAGCCCTGCAACGTGGACGAAGCTCGTCCGAAACGCGCATGGCCGGGTAGAAGAAGCCACGGTGTATTTTCGCTTGAAGCTGACGAGTCTTGCGGTGCTGGAAGCGATTGCGGGTACTTTGGGAAAAAACCTCGGCGCTGGTGTTTTGATGGGGGAACTGTCTCAGTTCGGCTCTCCGGAAGAGAGAGTCCATAAGTATTTAACGGAGGCCCCTCCCCGGACAACCAAGCCGGACGCAAGGGAAGTCGCACTTTTAGAACTTTTAGACGGGAAAGAACAAGATCCGCTCGTGGAGACAGTCGATCCTTTGAATCAATCGCCGCTAACCGCGTTTATGGTTCGCAGCGTCGGGCTGAAGCCGCTTTTGCTGCACTGGGAAAAAACCCCTGCTTATTTCAACGGGGCCATCGACGTTGGCGAATTCCTCAGCGCCTTTCCGTTAGATTTTGTGGGAAATATTTCCGATGCGGTATCTGCACTCCTCAAACGGCGCGCTCGCCGCATCAGTACGTTTGTGGGCGACTCGGACAAGTAGAATCTGTTGTCGGCCTGTTCGACGCTTTTTCCTAACTCTCTGGAACAATCACAATGATGCCCGGATCGAATTTTCCTTTCATTTCGATCATTCTTTGAACGGCCTGCTTTGGGGTGAGCGCGTTTTGTTGGTGGGGCCGATTACTTGTCATGGCATCAAAAACGTCCGAAATGGAACAGATCCGAGCGAACAAATGGATGTCGTTCCCTCCTTTGCGGCCTGAGTTCCCTGTGCCATCAAAACGATCGTGGTGCTGCATGGCGGTAAGCACAGCTTCGGTCGGAGCCTTTAAGGATTGGAGTAAAGTCGCCCCGTGCAAAATATGGGTGTCGACTGTGTTTTTTTCCTGAACAGTTAACTCGGTCGATTTGTAGAGGAGTTCGGCGGGTATCATGATGTTGCCGATATTGTGCACTAAGCTTGCAAGAGCTAACGACTGTCCAGAGTTCAGGGGCAAGCCTTGTTTGACAGCGATGGCGATGGAGTAGACTGCCACATTTACAGCGTGGTTGATGTAGTAGAGGGCGGGATCCTGGTAGCGTTTCAGCAACTGCTTCGAAAGGTCCGGGGTTTGGTAAATCAGCGCTGCGAACTGAGCGGAAAGCAGCGCGATTTTACTCAGGTTGTCCGAGGAGAAGACTTTACTCCTTTCGATTTCTCGCGTGTAAGCCAGCAGGAGGTTACGGATTTGCAGCCCTTGTTCCAAAGGGTTCTGAGTGGAAACCGTTTTTTGTGCGGCAATGAGCAATGCTTCAAGCGAATGAAGGAGCTGGTGCCAATCGTCGAGCTTAACGAAAATGACCCCGTTGCTGGGGCCAGCGAGCGAGCTTGCGCGGACTTGAGTGATGGTGTCGCCTTTCCGGCGAAAAAGAACAAACTTCTCGGAGATTCGAACGTACAAAGAGCACGGTAAGGGCGAGTCAGTGGGGATAGTTTCTACGGGAATAGAAAGGAACGTGGCCGTTTCCTGAGGGACTGTTTCAGCCGCCCCGGGCCAGCCAGCTACCAAGCCGGAAGGCCGTTCTTCCGGTTCCTCATTCGAGAGAGACGACTGCCACACACCAAAACGATTGTACATTGGGCGCCCCTTAGCTTAAATTCTCTCGGGTCGACTTTCTTTAAGCAAGGCTAATCCATGACGACGAAGGAAAAACACGCCGGAGTGTCCATCCGCCTAGAGGGCGTCTCCAAGCGGTTTCCCTCTGGACGAGAGCTATTTTCCAAGATGGAGCTCACTGTCGAAAACGGCGAGTTTCTTTCCGTGATTGGAGCTTCGGGCTGCGGAAAAAGTACTTTGCTGCGCATTCTCTCGGGGCTTGAGCCCATCGAGGGAGGGGCAGTGGCCATTGAGCCCGCGGCCGAAGTCGCCTTTGTTTTTCAAGAGCCGCACCTTTTGCCTTGGCGTACTGTGCGTCAAAACGTTCTTCTTCCGCTTGAGCTGATGAAACTCCCTGAGCAAGATCGAGAGGAACGACTGAACGGCGCATTAGAATCCGTCGGCATGGCGAAAGAGAAAAATCTGTACC
>JANPJT010000094.1:0-2405 GCA_031425635.1 Pseudomonadota bacterium | reverse complement strand
CCGGTAATGAGGTAACTGGTGTCCACCACTTTGTCGCCCACCCTTCCACCCAGCGCCTGCTTTGGGCATCGATCCAGTTTTTAAGCGTCACTGACCCGCTCACGACGACGAGCCAGGGGGCTTCGTTCCTAGTCTTTGCCGTCCTTGCGTATGTGCTACGCGACCGGATCAAAGAAAGAGCAAAAAGCTCGCTCCACAAAAGGCTCCAGAAGGTTCTCCCGGACACTGACCGGCGACTCACTGCGGAGGGGCGCGGCGTTGGGACAGTGCGAGAATGGGTTCGCCTCCTAAAGCGCCGAGACCTTTCGGATCCTTTGCGCGGCATCCGGCAAAGATCGTCTCAAGGAGAAGTCGACAAGGATGTTCCCGAAGACGTCCTGCATTTGCGCAAGCAGCTTTTAGTCACCGCTGGCTCCGGCTGGGCACTACAAGAAAACACACGCATCAACATCGAGCGCTATCTGAAATATATGGACGACCCGATGAAAGAATTCGCAGTGCTTGACCCCTTGGGATCCTTTTCCCAAGTGCGGTCTCGCCGAGTCTACTTTTTTCACATCCTGCTGGAGGCGCGCGCCGGGTCGGCAAGTGGCGAAGCGGTTCCGTTCCGCCAGCTCTACCGAGTGGTGCTCGACAAACGGGGCATCGATCGAGTCGAATCGGCCTAGGGGCCGTACCTTTATGTGGGTAACTCAGATCGCGTGGGGATTTTTGGGCCTAGATTCGCCGGGCCGACGACAGCGTACTTTTTGTACGCGGAGAAGGCGTGGAGAATCTAGGCACAAAAAGCACCCGTGAAATGAGTTATCCACATAAAGGTACAGCCCCTAGAGCCCGGCCGCCCTATTCTTCTTTTGGTTCGCGAAAACTAAAGCTGACCCGGATGTTCGAAGTCTCTTCCGCATCTTTAATGACTTCCCGATCTTTCGCCTGAAGGCGGCAGTCTTCTCGGGAGTCGGCCACCGTCTCGATGACTTCAACCTTCGCTCTCCCGCTCGTCGAGAGCGTTCGGATGGTCAATTTGCAGTTCTTCCGCGCCGCATGAGCTCCTCCAGGAAAGAGAATCACCGTTGATACGAAAGCCAGGCTGAGGGTTTTTTTCCAGTTTTTCATTAGAATTTCGCCACTAAAGTAATGGTGCTTGCAGTGTCCAAGTTCCGCTTCCCCGTGACTGGGACGTTCAAGTAGTCCAGCCGGAAAGAAAGTTTCATGGAAAGCATCGTCGTCACCGCTACGGTTAATGAGGTTATGCTCGTCACTCGCAAGTCATTCAGGTTCATCAAGTTCTCGAGCAACGCAAAGTTTGTTCCGAAATCCGCTGTGGGAGACAGCTTCCATTTGTAGTCCGCGGCGACTCGGGCGGACGCGAAAGTGTTCGCGCCGGTTCCGAATCGGTCTTCAGTGATTGCCCCAATGCCGCCCTCGAGCGAGAGAACATGTTCTGGGCCCGTCAGGAAAGCGTAGTTGATGCCCGCGTCGGCGGATGTCCGAGAGTTAAATCCGGCGAAAAGGTTTCTCAAGAACCCTGCCTGAAGAAACGCCGCGGTCGCGGTAGAAAGCAAACGATCCCCTCTCGCATCCAACGTGAAAAGTTCTGCAATCTGCGTCCCCGAGTTGCTGCTCTGCAGGTAGGAACCAGCTGCTTTCGCTTTCCACGGGTCGCTCGTGTACAAAGTGGAAGCCCCAAGGCCCAGAGTGTTCACGGCCGTGTTCCCGCTCGTGAGAAGCAGAGAGGCTTCTGCAGTATGGGTCCACGGAGAAAGCGCGGGTTCTTCAGCAGAAAAAGCCGAGGCGCTCAAACCGAAAACGATGGATAGCGCCAGAAAGTTGAAAGTGATCATTTTACGTGAACCCTTTTTAAAAAAGCCAATGGTCATTTCTTTACTACTTTTTCTTCTCTCAGAATAAACTTCGCAAAAAGAAAAACGCAGAACGCAACGATCGTGAAGTCGACAGCCGACCCCAAAACTTTACCGTACAAAATGCCGTTGTAGCTTAGTTCTCGGATATCGTTTACCGAAGCGGCTCGCAGGGCGGGCTGAAAGATGAGCGGCATCAGTAAATCGTTCACCAAGCTAGACACAAGCTCGTTGAGTTTTCCGCCGAGAATAACGGCGATTGCAAGACCAATGACCCCGTACTGTTTTAAAAATTCAATAAATTCTTTCGCCATCGAAAGCCTCCAAAGCTCAGGACGCTAGTCGTTGAGGTAGTGGAAAGCAAGGCGCTCCACTCCAAACCGAGTGCAAGAGGCGTGCTGCGGCTAGCGTTTCGGCTTCGGAGGGCTAGCGTTGGCGGGGTCTTCAGGCCAAGAGTGCCGTGGGTAATTGCGTGAAAGCTCGCGGCGGACCCCAGGGTAAGTATTTTTCCAAAAACTTTTTAAATCTTGGGTTACTTGCACAGGT
>JANPJT010000093.1:0-2784 GCA_031425635.1 Pseudomonadota bacterium | reverse complement strand
AAACGGGAAAAAAGTGAGGCCCAAAGCGGCGAGCGGGAAAAGGAACCAGCTCTGGGTTTCGGACGGGGGCTGGATTTTTCCGACGGTTTCCTGGAGGTAGGCAAAGAGGGTTTCGAGGGGTGTGCGGTGGCTTAAAACGTCGATGCCGGATTGGGCAAGGCCCACGAGCGCACAGGCTGCAGCGAGCGCAGCCACCCTCCCAAAATCTCGGCGGAAGGCAAACAACCCCGAGTAGAACACCAGGAGCAGGCCATTCTGGAAACGAAACAAAACAGAAAATGCCATGAGGGCAATGCCACTAAGAAAAATACGGAACGATTTGGAAGTGTCGGCGACTGCAAAACCGAGAAACAGGAAGGGGAGCGACTGAGCTTCCCCAAAAGTGCGCGTGGAGGCAAAAGGCATCGCGCAATAAAGAGCCGTTAGGTAGAGCAGAATCCGGGAGCCGTCCGCAGTCATTTTCGACCGGCCGTAAACGTATGCGCCCAGGATGGTAAGGAGCGAAATAAGCGCCAATGCGCTTTGCACGAAACGCGTCAGGAAGTAAGGGTCGGAAGAGAAAAACATCCCCGCCTTAAAAAAGGGGACGAGGGACCAAACGAGTAAGTAGCTACGGTACGTCGGAATAGCGGCTGGTGCCCCCAAGGAGAGCCGGTACGCAGGAAGCAGCGCGTGCGCAAAGTCATCGATGGCGACCGGGCCATACACCCAGTAGGCGGTAAAGAGTCGGGCCGCCGCCCCTAAAAGCAGGGCGAAGACGAAATGGAAGAAAAGATCCCGTTGCCAGAATTTTTCGAGTGCTGCCAAGCCCATTTTCTACCCCAGCGGTAATCGGTTTGCAAAGCCGAGCGCCCCGCTTTGTGATAAAGGTCGGAAGAGGGCAGAGCATGGGCATAGAAAAACCATTAGTCAGCGTTATCATGGGAAGCAAAAGCGATTGGCCGACGCTGCGGTTTGCGGCCGAAATTCTCGAGGAGTTTGGCGTGCCTTACGAGAAAAAAATCGTGTCCGCGCACCGGACCCCCGCTCTCTTGGCGGAGTTCTCCCTCTCGGCCGAAAAGCGTGGGATTGAAGTGATCATTGCCGGAGCAGGCGGGGCGGCCCACTTGCCGGGGATGGTAGCGGCCCAAACAGTCGTTCCCGTGCTCGGAGTACCGGTTGAGTCGGCGGTTTTAAAAGGGCTAGACTCCTTACTGTCCATTGTGCAAATGCCAAAAGGCATCCCCGTCGGCACTTTAGCGATCGGAAAATCGGGAAGCGCTAACGCGGCTCTTTTAGCAGTAGCTATCCTTGCGAACCACCGCCCGCCATTGCGAAAGAAACTCCTCGCCTTCAGAAAAAGCCAAACCGAAGCCGTTTTGGGAGACACCCTTTGAATCCAGTGCCCCCAAACTCCGTGATCGGGATTTTAGGGAGCGGGCAACTCGGGCGGTTCTTGTGCCTAGCCGCGCGGCACCTTGGCTACCGCACCCACGTTTTTTCGCCCGAGGCCGACAGCCCGGCAGCGGCAGTGGCGGACTTCCAGACGGTGGCTGAGTATAGCGACTGGGGGGCTTTGGAAGCTTTCGGCCGAAGCGTGCAGGTCGTGACTTTTGAATTTGAGAACGTCCCCCGGGACTGCGCCGCATTTCTAGAAAAGTGGGCCGCCGTAAGGCCTTCCCCCGAAGCCCTCCACATTGCCCAGCACCGAGCCCGCGAAAAGGCGTTTCTTTCTCAATCGGGCTTTCAGTGTGCTCCTTATGCGCTCGTCACATCGTCAGAAAGCCTTGTCGAGGCGGCAGCCATTACAGGTTTTCCGGCCGTGCTGAAGACCGCGGGGTTTGGGTACGACGGAAAGGGGCAGTTTCGAGTCGGTTCTTTAGAGGACGCGGAGAAAGTGGTTCGGGAACAGCCGTCGCAGGACTGGGTTTTAGAAAAATGGATTGAGTACGAGAAAGAAGTTTCCGTCCTCGTCGCCCGGGCGACCGACGGAACGTGCGCCGATTGGGGAGCGATTGAAAACCAACACCACAACCAAGTTCTCGACTTGAGTTTTTCTCCTGCGCGCCTAAGCCCCGAGCTTGCTGCGCGCGCCCTACAAACCGCTCGCGAAATTGCCGGTGCCTTGAAGCTCGTAGGGCTACTGTGCGTCGAGTTTTTTGTCGAAAAAACCGGCGAGCTCAGAGTCAACGAGCTCGCTCCTCGGCCCCATAATTCCGGGCATTGGACCCTGGAAGGGGCTCCGACTAGCCAGTTTGAACAACAGCTTCGGGCCATCTTAGGGCTCGAGCTTGGACCGACAACACCGCGGCAACCGACTGCGATGGCTAACCTCATGGGAGACCTCTGGGAAGACGGCGAGCTTTTTTGGGAGGCTTTAGAGGGGACCGGGGTATCGCTCCACCTGTACGGAAAAAAAAGCGCTCGCAAAGGGCGAAAAATGGGGCATTTGACCGCGATGGGCGTCTCCGCCGAAGAGGCCATCCAAAAAGTGCTTAAGGGCCGACGGTCTTTGAGTGCCCGGCCCGCTCCAAGCGGTCGTTGATTGCGCGGCCTAAGCCTTCTTCGGGAAAGGGTCTGGCCAAAATACCGTCGAGCCCTAGCGCCTCTAATTCATGCAGCGCTTGGAAAAGGTTTCCAGCGGCTTCTCGCAAGGACCCTTCGGCAGATAGATACCTAGTGGCGCTAAACCCCTCTTCGGGCTCCGCTCCGGGTTGAAGTGCCAGCAGGCCGATTCGACGGCCGGTTTCGGGTACAAAAAGCTTTCGTGAAAATTCGAGCGGCGTTTGAGGAGAATAATGTTTG
>JANPJT010000092.1:0-1629 GCA_031425635.1 Pseudomonadota bacterium | reverse complement strand
GCCCACGTAGAGCACCGGAACCCCCGAAACACTGGTCTCCACCGGCCCGTTCTGCATCCCAAAGAGCACGCCACCGCCGGTCGTCTTAAAGGAAACCTCCACCGTGAGCACGATCGCGCTTGAGGCCAGACTATTGGGCACCGTCAGGGCCTTCGCTCGTGAGTTATTGACGCTGTTGAGCAAGAGCCCGTTGCCAAAACGTCCGGCCGTCCACGGCACTGGCGTCGTCGCCGCCACCGTCCCGTTCTTGATCGTCCCACTGGTGCCCAAGTTCCAACTGCCGGTCGCTGCGTTCAAGGTCAGGGTCTTCCCGGTATTGTCCAAGCTGCCAGTCACATTGACCGTTCCTCCGTTGCGGTTGAGCGTGCCGATCCCGTCGGTCGTAAATGCGCCATCCAGGTTCAGCACCCCGCTCCCCGATACTGCTAGCGTCCCACCCGTCCCGCTCCAGTTGCCATTGATGGTCACGATGCCCGCCGGGGCAGAAATGCTCCCGGCATTGGTAAAGTTGCCCGTGATGGTGATGGTCTCACCCGCGGTGTCCGCGGTGATCGCGCCCTGGTTGAGGATGCTGTCGAACTGGTAGGTGGCGTTGAGACCCCCACTCTGGCTGCCGTGGATCGAGATGCCGCTCCCGATGGTCAGCGTCGAAGCGGTCGCCGCCGTATTCCCGCCCTGGGCGTACACGGTGCCACCGTAAACGCTGCGGAAGACCACTTCACCGGTGCCCCCAAAGGTCTGCGTCCCTTGCTGGAAGATCAAATAGCCGTAGTTGCTCGTGGTCCCGAGACTGAGCACTGCGTTATTACTCAGGGTCAACCCATTCTTGACGTAGTTGCTGCCCTGCACCGTGACCGAGGTGCCCAGAATCACCCCATCGAGCGTGCCGCCGGTCAACTGCAAGGCGTCGTTAATGAGCACCGTGCCGGCGTTCGCATTGGCGGTCTTGTCTGCGGCCGTCGTGCCGCTGGTCTCGTTGAGCTGCCAGTAACCGATCAAGCCGCCCTCGCTCCCGTTGAGCGTCGTGGCAGCCGCTGCTGCCACTTGTGCCGCGCTGCGCGCCACCGTCCACACCCGCGCTTCGTCGATCTGTCCGGCGAATGGATACCAGCCTCCGTTTCCACTCGTCCATCCCGAGGTGTAGCCGGTTCCAAATTGATGGTAGCCGTAGATTGCATGATTGATCGTTCCGGCCAGGGTGCCCACCAGAACTCCGTCCAGATAGAGGCTTTGGGTGTTTCCGTTGCCCGTCAGCGTCGCATGGTGCCACTGGCCATCATTGACCGCGCCGACCGTCGTGATCGGCGTCGCACTCCCATTGTAAAACTCCCCACGCAGTTTGCCGTCGGCGCCCACGTAGAGCACCGGAACCCCCGAAACACTGGTCTCCACCGGCCCGTTCTGCATCCCAAAGAGCACGCCACCTCCAGTCGTCTTGAATGAAACTTCCACCGTCAGCACCGTCGCGCTGGCGGCCAGATCATTCGGTACCACCAGAGCCTTTGCTCGAGAGTTACTCACACTGTTGAGCAGGAGCCCGTTGCCAAATCTTCCGGCGGCCCAAGGCGCGGGCACCGTGGCTGCCACCGTTCCGTTCTCGATCGTGCCGCCGCTGCCCAGGTTCCAACT
>JANPJT010000091.1:0-5023 GCA_031425635.1 Pseudomonadota bacterium | reverse complement strand
CGCGACCTCTTGGCTAGTGAGGGGCTAGCCCGGCTCGTGCTAGATAACGTGGCGCGATTCCCGGAGTACCCGGGGTACGAGGCTAATTTCGTCCACCAGGTGATGCTCGAGCTCATTGGGCATTTCGACCACCCGGTGGTTGATTTCGCATTTTTCGAGCAACTTTTTCGGAAGCACGATTTTCCCGTTCACTTGGTGGCGAACGCTAACCCTCCCGACCGCGAGTACACGCTAGGATTCCCCAAGCAGCTTGAACGAATTAAGTTAGGGAAGACTCCGAAGTACTGGCTCTGGGTATGTGTTTATCGAGAAGCCGAAGCGACCCAGATGAAAGCCGGATTTGGAGTATCCGATGAAGAGAATATTAAGCGCTTAGAAGAAACGGGTCTGCTGATGGTAAAAAGCGGAGCCGAGCTGGACCCAAATAAAACGACCACTCCCGACCCTGAAACGGCCGAAAAGTTGAGGAAAGGTTCCCAGACGCGATATCCCTTTAACCCCGAAAGCAACTGATACGGGTCAGAAACGAAGCGGTGGTAACCTAACGTTTCGGCCGGCCGTCACGCACCGTCCCTTCCGGATCCCTACCCAGTCTACCGATGCTCTTTCAGATCTTTGAGCGCATCAGGAAACCGAAAGTATTTTTGGACTTCGGTCCAGGCGACCAACTGAGATTGGGCCATCATCGCGAAATTGCCGTTGTGAGGAACCGACACTTCAATCCCTTCGTCTTTTAAACAAAAAAGCCCATCACCCACGGCCGAATCTTTCTGTGCCGAAGAGCAAAAATACTTGGGATCCGCACCAGAATCGGAAGCCTTCAGCGCGCCTTGGCAAAACGTCTTCGCCAAAAGCGCTCGTCCCGCAGAAGTTAAGTACCGGTTGAGTGAAAACCGATTTCCCGTACCGTAGCCGACTACCACGCACTTTCTAGCCACCCGGCCGCTGCCGCCCGGAAAATAAACGACCAAACTGAGCCCGGCGAGCCCACCGACCGACCCGCTTACCGCTAGTTCGTTGGAGTATTCATAGATTTCAGAACTCGATGCATCCGGGCAATCGGACGCCTTGAGCTTTTTTCCAACGGTGACCTGCTTTTCAATCCACTGATTGATTTTCCGGGTCGCGGCTAAGCTGGGTTCGGTCGCGAGTGTCACCCAACGGCGAGTGGCTTTGCAACGGGGCGAGAAGACTTGTTCGTCGTGGTGGCTCACAAAGGGGTTTGTTCCCATCTGTAAGCCAACCCCTAACCCCATCAAGAGCCTCAACGAAACTGACTTGAGCCTGCTTTCCATTTTAACCCCCCTGCCCCGAGAATCATCGCGAAGCGCCCTGGGTTTGTAAAGCCGCGGGGGTTTACATTTCCTCTCCGGTGGCGACTTAGCAGTTGGCACTCGGTTCTCAAGTACGGTAGAGACTTCTCCACTATGAAGAGAGTTGCTTTAGTTCTATCCTTCGCGGCTTGGATAAACGTGCACGCGGTCGACCCCATCCCACCGACCTGGACAAATAACCCGCGCCTCGGGAACGTCTATGAAGTGGTCAAGACCGTGAGGGCAGAGGGCTACGGCATCGAAGTTTCGAAAGGCACTAAAGTACTCATCTCTCGCCGTTACCTTACGGACCAAATACACCGGGATCCGAAGACCGAAAAAAAGCTTGCTTTGCTGGTGTTAGGGGGAAGCAACCAAGACGACCCCGGCTTGACGGACGCGAGGATCCCCTATTTGGCTGCGGCCGAGTACCTTCGGCCAACTGAGGAGGCAGGGCCCTTGCCGCATTGGGAAGAGCACGTCGTGAAGTTTGCGGACAAAGAAATCCCCGATCTCAAACCCAACCATTTTTTCCAGCATACTTTCGCAGTGAATCTCACCTTAGCGGCTCCCCACGAGGGCGAGCGTCCACTGCTGATTGGCGCAGCGCTCATTGTGCGCATGATAAAACCCTCGCCTCACTGCCTAGAATCGGAAGTCACCGTGCGCCTCAAAGACCCCGGCAATGACAGGCTTCTCCAAGAGCACCGGCGAGACAACCCTGACTTTGCGCTCGCCGGCCCCTGGTATGGCTCCGACTACTGCGTTTCTTATCGAGATTTCCTCAACGAATTTCACCCCACAGCGGGATTGGTAGACGAAAATTTGCCAGACGGCCTTTCCTGGGACGAAGCGGTCGACCGTTTCCATGGCTCTTTCGTTTTAAAAGCAATGCAGGATGCGGTTGTGAAGGTAAACCCGTACTCAAAAGCAGATGAAACGGATGGCCGCTCGGCTCCCAGCATTAGGGTCACCCCCATCCAAGATCTGAGGAAGGAAGACCAGCGAGATCTGCCGGCGGACGGTTGGGTAGCCGAATATTCAGGCAATTTATACTACAGCTGCGCGGGTGGAGTATGCCGCGCCCAGGGCTACCGAGTCGCGCTGGACGGTCAAGGGAAAGTGGTTCGTTTTCTGAAAAACCGCCTGTACTCCTGGGATGGGCGCGTTGAGCTACCGCTCGACCGCGACGATGAAACTCGGCTGATCGAGCTTTGTAACGATCCCCGACGGCTCGACGAACTCCACAACCTGGCGAAAACACAGAGTGGGGAACGCTATGCTGCAAAAATGAGTGAGCTGAGCGCTGCAGGCCAACGCGTGCCCGCGCGCCACGCCGGGAATGCGTATGGTACTTTCGTCGTGCACGTTTCCAAAGTCCGCGAAGGGCTCGGGCTAAATGCGCAGTGGCCGATTTACGAAGGTAAAGCACCCAAAACCAGCGAGAACGAAACCAGGGCACGCTTCAAGTGATCGCCGCCGCCGCGCTTGCGTTGCTCTGCTCCTGGGGACACGCTCACAGCGGGGAACAGGATCTTCTTGGCATCACTGCACGGTGGGAGAGCCCCAGTGAGCAGACCACCCGACAGCTGCGAGGCGAGATGGCTCGCTTGGCGCTGGAAGCTTCTGAACAGTACGATCCAGACTGTTTGTTTCGCAAACCGAACGCTCTAGGAATCTGCGCGAACCGCTTTGAAAAAGCGGCGGCCGCATTGAGTGAGGCCAGCGCACTTTACCGGGAAGAGACGCTGGGCTTTTTTGATATCCACCACCGACAGCAATCGCCCCCCAAACGAGATTTCGGGGGTGTTTGGCAAGGGGATGCGATTGACGCGATGAAGTCGCTTTTGAACGGCGATTTTATCGTCGACTTTAGCGGCGATATTTTTCTGACTTCCCCTCGAGCGACCGACCGCGAATTAATAGTGACCGATCCCGTGCTGGATGTCCTGAAGTACGCGACCGTCCGCCTCAACCGCGGGTTCATGGTCGCTTCGGTTTCCCGCAGAATGGGCGGTAAGGTCCGCGTTCCAGATGCTTTACAGAACGTAAAACCGGAAGGCGAGATTTTAAAAGCAGTACTGTTCGCGGAGCCGCAATTCTCGGGCGCCCGATTGGATGCTTGGTCCACTGCCGTTGTCGCGGGAGGGACGAAGGTCCTGCGCCACTTAGAATCGCTCGAGAAATTCCAAGGCCAGTGGGAGTATTTTTATTTTGAACCCGACGGCACACCCCACTTTTCTCAAACCAGCCAGCGGCTAAAAGTCGAAAGCACCGGCTTCGAGCGGGAAATTACCGTCACGTTTTAAACAGCCTAATTTTTTTGCTGGAGCCGGAGCTGCTCCTGAAGTTCGCCTGCCGAATAGCGCTGAGGCGCTCCCCAACCGCTCCCGACCCTTCGAAAGACTAGAAGCTGGGGGAATCCCCGGGGCAGCGAGTAATCCGACATGAGCGGGCTCGGAGCGAAATTGGGAGTCGCCGCGACCTCCGCAAAAGCCGCCACGCCTGGGACGTTTTTGCGTCGCAGACGCTGGCACAGTTCTCCCCACAACCCACCGGGATTTTTCAGAGCGAGGCAAGGCCCGCACTCTTCGTGAGTCACCAAAACAAGCGCTGTCGTAACATCTGCCGGCTGTTCGGCAAGAACCTTCTCGAGTTCCGGCCGCGAACTCACCACCGGCGCTTCCACTGGCAAAGCCTCTTTTGGATCGAACAATTCCGAGTCGTCGAAAACGAGATCGGCCGCTCCTGGGTGTTCGAGCAGGATTTGCCCCCGAGTCGCATGCTCATAGCGGCAGCGTTTTCCGTCGGGAGCTCCATCCGAAGTAGTGCATTCGAGCCCCGTCCAGCCGTCCGGGTTTGCCATAAAATCAAAGAGTGTTTCAAGATTGGGAGGCGCTGCGCTTGCGCTCTCGAGACCTTGCAACTTGCTAAACCGCGGGGAAAGTAAAAATTCTTTATCAAACGTCGAAGGAGAATCCTCCGAATCCGAAATACCAAAATAGAATTGAAAGAACTTGGCAGTGCTCGGATCTGTCGAGTGCCTTTGCTGCAAGAAATAAGCAAATTGCCGAATGAACTGCCGCTCAGACTTTTCTGGGGCCTGAAGCCTAAGGAAGCGGGTCTTATCTTTCTTTTTCAGCGCTTCCGGATGGTTGGGGTCTTCTAGGTAGAGGCCCCCGCTTTGGAGATCCAGATACACGCGCCGCAAAGTGGCGGTAGTTTCATCGATAGGATTGGAGAAGGCGACGCCCCCTTCGGACCTAAAAACAATGAGTTTGCGTTTAAACGGTTTGCCACGCACTAGAATAACGGGGGAAGCCACGGCGCCAGCAGATACTTTTTCAGAATCGAGCCGACGGGCTGTTTCGAGATTCGTACTAAGAGGTTCGCTTGCAAAGCTCGCGAAACACATCAGGGACCCATACCGGAGAACCAACGCAAAAACCATCAAGTGACTCCAAAAGAATTTTTGATAACGCAACGCGGAAAATAGACAGGTTTTCCATAGAATCAACCAATTTTTTGAGGCGCCGTAAAAAACTGGTGTGTGTTCCCGTGCCAATTGCCGTTCTGTGGACACGATCCATTGCGTTTCGATCCAGCGAGTGTTAACTACCGCGCCTATGAAAAAACCCAGCGCGCTTCTCTTCGTTCTTATGGCCTCTTTTTCTTGGACTGGAGTCGGTGAGGACTCTCTCCAGTTCCTG
>JANPJT010000090.1:0-12818 GCA_031425635.1 Pseudomonadota bacterium | reverse complement strand
CCCCTGGGGACTGGTCGGAATCTGGGCGCTGGGGGGCGCCCTTTCACTCCTGGGCGCGCTGACCTACGCCACCCTAGGGAAAGCCTACCCTGAGTCCGGGGGAGACTATGCTTACCTCAAACACGCTTTCGGGCACCGCGCGAGCTTCCTGTTCGCTTGGACCATGCTGACGGTTGGACGCCCGGGAAACCTGGGCGCCATGGCGTACGTTTTTGCCCGCTACGCTGAACAGCTGTACCCCCTAGGAGCCCATGGGCTTTTCATTTATGCCTTCGGCAGTATCGTCGCACTGGCGGGCTTAAACCTGCTTGGCACAAGGGAAGGAAAAGGCATTCAGAACTTCCTGACGGTAAGTAAAGTCCTCGGCCTTCTTTTTCTGATCGGGATAGCTTTGTGGGTTCCCCCTTCGGTAGCAGCGCCGAGCGCGCTCACGAAGACGCCTTCCTTTACGCTTGCTTTGATTTTTGTGCTGTTTGCTTACGGGGGTTGGAACGAGATTGCTTTTGTGGCTGCCGAAGTGAAAAACCCGGAGAAGAACCTCTTCCGCACGCTTGTTCTGGGAACTGCCGCCGTGACCGCGCTCTACCTGCTCATCAACCTGGCTTTTCTCAAAGCGGTGGGCTTTGTCGGTTTGCAGGAATCCGATGCCGTGGCGCACACGATCGCAAGCCGAGGGTTTCTCTCTTTCGGAGGGGTTTTCGTTTCGGCGCTGATAGCGGTGTCCGCGCTCGGGGCTATCCACGGGATGATATTTTCGGGCGCCCGGATCTACTACGCAATGGGGCAAGATCACCGCTTGTTTTCAAAACTGGGCGAATGGAACCGCCGCGGCACTCCCTGGTGGTCGATTGTCACAGAGACTGCCATCACCTTGTGCGTTATGGCTTTGTTTGCGCGGAGCGAAAGCGGGTTTGAAAGCTTAGTGCTGTACTCTACCCCCCTTTTCTACGCATTTCTCGCGCTAGTAGCGCTCAGCGTGTTCCGGCTGCCGCCAGGGGGGAGAAAACAACTTTTGGGCTACCCCTGGACGCCGCTGCTCTTTCTCGGCACGTGCCTTTTCATGCTGGTCATGTCGATTGTTTACGCTTACCAAAATCTGTCAGTGGAAATTTTCTGGTCCCTTGGTATTCTAGTGCTTGGAATTGCCATTGAACGCGTCGAAACAGCCCGCAATCGAAAGGGATCTGCACCGTGATGAAACTATTTTGTGCCCTGTCGCTGCTTTTTGTCTTTGCATGCTCTTCTAACCCCGCGCGCAAAGCCCTCCAGATTCAACCGGGCATGACCAAGGATGAAGTGCTGGGGATTGCGGGACAGCCTTCCGATCGGAGTTTCGTCGGCAACTCTGAACGGTGGACGTTCGATAATGCAGAGGGGCCCAAAAAAGTCGTCCTTTTCCGTTCCGGAAAAGTGGTGACGCTCGAATCGACTACCGAAACGGTGGTGGAGAAGCCGGCCGCTGAGTTGACGATTACCGCTCTTCCCTGCGCTGAAAAGAACACTTTCGGCGCCTATGCCGAAGGCGGTGGCTGCAATATGTATGGGTGTTACCCTCCGGGAGGGTACTGCAATAGCTTTGGGTGCTCGGCTCAAGGCAATTGCACCAATAAGAAGTGCCCCAAAAAAATCGATAGCTACGTTTGTGTTGAGTAGGGGCGAGTCGCTTTAAATTTCTTTAAAGACAGTGAATTCGTACTTCATCGGGACCGCCTGGCGCTTTGCGTAAGTCTCTAGAACCGCAATGCGTCCTTTGAGCCGGTTCATTGCAATCGCGGCTGCGGTCTTTTCGCCGACGGAACCCGGGCGCTGGTAAAGCGCTTCAATGCGCTCCAGCTTTTTCTTGAGTTCGTCTTTCAGGTTTTTACGTTCGGCTTCCACACCCTTTAGCAGTGCAAACGTGCCACCAACCTTCAGGAGCTTTGGGAGCCGCTCCCAGAGACGAACATTGGCACGCGACTGAACAAACCAGCGACAGTGAGCGCGTTCGCGAGTGCCCCCCCTTCCGTCATTGCGAGGCGCGGAGCGGCGAAGCAACCTTCTGCTGCGAGGGTACTCCGCCCTGCGGGCTCGCAGTGGCGGAAAGGGGAAGTGAAAACACAGAGTATACACCCTGCCCTCGTATTCAACCGGCCTTCGTGCTAAATTCTTCCCCTATGGAATCCTCTTCTGCCCTATTTGGAAAACGGCTTTGGGCGTTCATTTTAGACCTCTTTGTGCTGGGCTTGGTGATGCTGGCCGCGCAGTTCACGATCCCTTACGTTCTGCCTTTATTTGTTTGGATTGCGTACAAGACAGTCTTTGAATGCTCTGCCATTCAGGCGACTCCCGGAAAACGGGCGGTGGGCCTCATAGTCACCGATCTCCACGGGCACCGAATCACGCTGGGAGCGTCTCTGGTTCGGACCCTCGTCGCCTTTGTTTCAGCGTGCACTCTTTTCCTCATTTATTTTATCGCGCTCTTTACGGCGCGAAACCAGGCCCTGCACGACCTTCTGGCAGGGACAGTCGTGGTAGTGGGCAAGCCCGACGCAGACCCGTTCAAAGCTTACGGCGAAGAAGTCACGGAAACGTTCCAGAATTTGCGAGCAGCCGTGTCCAATGCCCCCCCCCAAAGCCCTGCTTATTTAGCGGAAAAAGAGAAGCTCGACTTACTCGAAAAATTGGCTCGGCTCAAAGCCGAGGGAGCGCTCACTCAAGAAGAATTTGAAGCGCGCAAAAAAGCGCTACTAGAGAAGTGATTTCGGGGCCGTCTTGTAAACCTTCACTACCGCTCCGGTAGTCATGTCTGAATACAGCTCCAGAACTCGTTTCGATCGCACCGCTTCATCCACCAACGACTTAGAAAAACCCGCCTGAATCAGTTCAGCAAGCGTCGGCATTTTGCCTTGAGAGGCCCGGACCTGGTCCAGGTGCTTGCATAGCCTTCTGGTTTCAAAAGGGCTCGCTTTCATTAGCTCGGTAAGTAATCTCTTTCCTGGTACCGTGTCGCAATCCAAACGAAAGAAAGAGCGACCGCGAACACAAGCCCGGCATAAAAGAAGAACTCGGGAGCGCCTCCGTTGAAAGGGTTCAGGGCTGAAATAACCGCCGTGAGAAAGTTTCCTGCTGCGATAGTGAGCAACCAAAAACTCATGATCGTTCCTTTCATGGACGGCGGCGCCTGCGTGTAAGCGAATTCAAGCCCCGTGATCGAAATCATCACTTCTGCCGCTGTCAAAACGAGGAACGGGAAAAACTGCCATGCGACGGAAAGAAATACCCCTCGGTCCAAGATCAATTGAATGGTTCCCACCATCAGGAAGCTAATCCCGGTAATCAACATCCCGGCGCCCATTTTGCGCAGAGGCGTGACTTTGAATCCTAAGCGCTCCACCCCCGGGTAAATGCCCCAGGTAAAAATAGGAATCAGCAGCATGACAAGGATTGGGTTGAGCGCCTGAATTTGAGACGCTTCGATTACGTAACCGGCCACCTTCAAGTCCATCTTCGAAGCCTGGATCACCCACGAGCTCCCGGTTTGATCGTACAAAGCCCAAAAGCCGACCACTGAGGAAAACACGGCAAAGACTCCCCAGGCAGCTTTCACCCCCTCCACTCGCTCTTCGCCGAACTTGGAGGTAGCGTTGTCCAACCAAGAAGCTCCCTGGCGGCGGTGGGTGAGCGCGTACCAGCTAACCCCCAGAAACTGGGAGCTTTGCGCAGCACCCGTCGGGGCTACAAGAACGAAGTCTTTTCGACCAAGCCAAAAAATCCAAGTAGCCAAAGCCATTAAGACCCCGGGGATCCCAAAAGCGATTCCCGGACCATACCAACGGTACGTCCAAGGGACCAAAAGGGACGAAAAGAACGAACCAAAATTAATGGAGAAGTAAAAGAGATCGTAAACTTTGGCGACCAAGTGCCGGTTGGATTTATCAAACTGATCACCCACAAATGCGCTCAGGCAGGGTTTGATCCCCCCAGCGCCGACCGCAATCAAGCCCAGCCCAACGAAGAGGCCCGTCCTACTTTCGAAAAGTGCAAGGACACCGTGGCCAATGCAATACACAATCGAAAGCCATAGAATCGTGCGGTATTTGCCAAGGAATCGGTCCGCCAAGTACCCGCCCACGAGCGGCAGAAAATAGTTTGCCGACATGAAAAGGTGGTAAATCCCTTTCGCCTGGTACTCTTGGTAAAGCAGAGTGTGGGTCATGAACACTACTAAAATGCTGCGCATTCCGTAGTAGCTGAAGCGCTCGCAGGCTTCGCTGCCCACAATATGGGAAATCTGGAGCGGAAAACCAAACCACGTTTTTTTCACGACAAGAGCCCTCTCAAAAAACCACCATGGCACGAAGCGCTGTAAAGTCATAGCTGCGCTTTGCGACCACTTGATTCAGATCGCGTTGGTACATAAACGACAGCTGGATGAAGTCTCGGTAGTAGATAAGGCCAGCCCCCACCATCGAAATGTCGTTGACGCTCAAGACTCGGTCGTCATTTTGTGCGGTACCGCCACGAGCAAAGAGTTTAAATCGGGGCCCCAGCTTCTGAGAAACTTCCCCGTACAGTCCGCCGCGCCTAAAAGAAGTTCTCCCCGCTTCGGGCACCAGGCCTACCTCGGAGAACAGGTAGCCGGCTTTCAATTCAAAGCCACTGCGGAGCCTAAGCTGAGCGTCTGCCCCCAGCATTAAGATCCCCGCTGGAATGTCGGTCGGGTCGGTGTACCTTCCGAAATAGGCGGAAACACCTAAGTGCAGCATCCCAAAGAAAAGCGTCGTGCTCCGTAAGCCAATGCTCTTTTCGGAGTTATTGTCGATGACCCCAGCGCTCTCGAAGTTTGGGTACTTTGTGCCCGCAAGCCCTCCAGGGTCCGACCCACCCGACTGAAACCCGTTTACCAGGTACATTTGCAAATCCCACCGCACGGAGCTGGAATCCACTATCCGGTATTTTGCGGCGATGCCCAGATCCGTCCAAAGATCCGGCAGAAAAGCGCTCCCGCCAATTTGCCGGAACTGGCTCACGTTGACCAAGCCACCAAACAAGTTATGGGGAGAGTAAGTGCTGATGGTGTCGAACGGAACCCAGATCCGGCCCCCGCGGATTTCCCAGCGGCTGCCCAGTTTATAAGTGACTTCGTAGTAGCGGGGAGTCGGGGCCAATTCAAAACCAAATAGCAGATCGGCCACAGGGGCGACTTCCACAAGCGCCAGCGTGTGCACGTTCGAAAAAGTAATCGGAGTCACTCCCGGGCGGCTATACAGCCAAAAATCAAACATGAACTTGAACATTGGCCCGGCGCCCGAAGTGGTGGGCGCCACATAGCCGGGCGGTGGCGCGACCGTCGTGGTGGAAACCGCGCCTGCGGACGCCACCGAGGCTCCAACAGGTTGGCCGTTGAGCTCGTCCAGATCAATGGAGCCTTCATCGGGGCGAGGCCCTTTCGGCGGGCCAGCCGGAGCTTCGGAAGGCGCCGCGGCCGGTGGAGCAGGCGGGGCTGCCGGCAGCTGAAGCTGCCGCCACACTTTCCCAAAATCTTTCCCTTGAACCGCAATCCGCTTTCGTTCAGCACCCACTTCGAGTCCCAACAAAACGGTACCAGGCTCTTTTTTGGAGGGGAGGACTTTCACGTACTGAAGAGGCGTGTCGGTCGGAGCGCCGGTCAGCCTTGAGAGCGTGTTGGAATCAAAACGGAGTTCCCAAGCACCCCCTTTTTGAGCGTTCGCGTTAAAAAAAAGCCCTTTTTTTGTGAGGAGCCAAGCTTGTTCCGGGTGGCTTACATCGGTCACCGTTTGGATAACCTCCCCCTCGGGAGCGGCGCGCACAGAGGCGATAAACAAAGTGACTAGCAGGAAGGTCCATTTCAGTTTTGCCATAAAGTGCTGAGAGTCTAAGGATGGTTTTGGCCGTTGGCAATTTACTAAATGACCGATATTTTCGTCGGATGAAAATACCAAGTCTCATTCTATTCAGTGTGATCCTATTAACCCCCGTTTCTTCGCAAGGAGCAAAAGCCGTGGAAACCAAAAATAAAAAAATCCAAATTACCGAGGGCCTTGAAGCCGAAGAAATCAAAATCGGCACTGGCGCGGAAGCAAAGAGCGGCAAAACAGTGAAAGTCCACTACACGGGCTGGCTTAAAAACGGCACAAAATTTGACTCTTCTGTCGACAGAAACACCCCCTTTGAATTCCCTCTCGGGGCCGGACGCGTGATTAAAGGGTGGGACAAAGGCGTTGAAGGCATGAAAATCGGGGGCAAGCGCAAGCTCACCATTTCACCTGAACTAGGCTATGGCGCTCAAGGGGCGGGTGGAGTAATCCCTCCGAATTCTGTCTTGATCTTTGACGTAGAACTTCTCGGAGTAAACTAGGCTCGGCCGAAGACCCTAAACGAAAGCGTCTTTTTTCTCCCTCAGGGATGCAAACGCCGCTTCGGCGGTAAAGCCTGGAAAATAGCGACTTCGAAATTGAGGGTCATGCACGCGGAGGAAAGGGTTTGAAGCCCTTTCCTCCGCAATGGTGCCTGGAACCGTTACTGCCGGAAGGTTTCGCGACAGCCGACTTCTCAGCGGCTCGTCGTCCGGAAAAAGCGAAAGGCAAAAGGCGGCATTTTTCCCGGTGTATTCGTGGCCGCAATACACCCGGGTTTCTCCCGGCAGCGTTGCCAGCTTGCGAAGGCTCTCCGCCATTTGCCCTGGCGTGCCTTCGAACAACCGCCCGCACCCTAAAAGAAATAAAGTATCGCCCGTGAAAACCGCCGACAAACTGGGACAGTAGAAAGCGACCCCTGAACGCGTGTGGCCGGGAACTCCCATCACCCAAAAATCGACCTCTGCTAAAGCAAACCGGTCTCCTTCCTTGACCTCTTCATCGAGGGACCGGATCCGCCGTCGCTCACCTTGAGGGCCGATAACACGGCAACCTGTCTCGGATTTTAAGCGCTCATTCCCCCCCGTGTGATCCCCGTGGTGGTGCGTGTTCAAAACCGCAAGAAGCCGAAGACCACTCGCCTTTAGCCTTTGTTCCACCGGCGATGCTTCCGACGGATCCACTACGATGGCGGACTTGCCCGCCACAATGAGGTACGCATAATTATCTTGGAGGAGGGACAGAGGAACAATCTCAGCAACCAAGTGAAGCTCCTATTTTCAAACGGGGGTCGTTTATGGTTGGGTCAAGCAATGCTCAATTCTCCTCAGCGTGATGTCGCCAAAGTTACCGCTTGGTACTCCGCCACGCAACGGGCATTGCCCTGGAGAAAAACGCGGGACCCTTACGCGATTTGGGTTTCCGAAGTCATGCTCCAGCAAACCCAGGTGGTCACAGCAATCCCGTACTTCGAAAAGTTTATGGAACGCTTCCCCACTCCGGCTGCCCTAGCTTCGGCCAATCTCTCCGAAGTGCTCGTTCTGTGGTCGGGGTTAGGCTACTACTCCCGCGCTCGGAATTTACACCGTGGGGCACAGTACTTGATGGAAATGCACGAAGGCCGTTTCCCGACAGAGCGAAAGGAAGCGCTCGCGGTACCGGGAGTGGGGCCGTATACTGCGGGGGCCGTACTGAGCATTGCGTACAACCTTCCGGAAGCGATCGTGGATGGAAACGTTCAAAGAGTGTTCTCCCGATTTTTTGCACTGCGCGATTCCCTAGAAAGCAAACAAGCCCACACTTTTTTTTGGAATAAGGCGGCCCTTTGGGTGGAAGCGTCCGCCAACCCCCGCGAGTTCAATCAAGGGTTGATGGAGCTAGGCGCTACGGTTTGCACGAAAGCGCAGCCCCGCTGCGAGGCTTGTCCGCTCAGCGAAGGTTGCGAAGCGAAGCGCGCCGGAGAGCAGCTTCGGTACCCGGTCCGCAAAGCCCGACGAAAAGCAGAACACCTTTTCTGGGCCAGTTTAGTCCACCAGAAAAAAGACAAGATCCTCTTAAAACAAAACGGCGACGGAGAGTGGTGGCCGGGACTCTGGGACTTTCCTCACCTGGAAGGAAAAAGCGCCGAGGGCTTAATCAAAACGGTTGAGGGGCGAAAACACTTTAAAGCGCTTGACCCCGAGGTGCATACTGTGACGCACCACCGCATCCATGTTTTCCCATATGTGGTAAGGTCAAGAAAGAAGGAAAAGGGCGACTGGGTCACGCTTGGTGAAGACCGTGGACTCCCCATCTCGGACCTATCAAAGAAATTACTTTCGTCTTTCGAAAACCATCTTGCATCAGACTAAGGGGCCGTATGAAACGTTTTCTATCTACCGTTCTCCTCAGCACGAGCTTCGTTTGCGCCCTCGGCGCTGTAAAGTTGGACCCAGTGCCCCGCAGCGCAACGGGCGATTACCGAACTGAGGGCCTCTTCCAAGCGGGAACCCCCGGACCGAAGAACATCGACGCGCTCTACAATCGAGACTTCGGGTCAGCGGAGCGGTGGGTAATCGATTTTTCCGAGCCGGGTAAGCCGAAATCTTTTAGCAATATTCCAGAGCTCCAAGTCCAGTACGAAGGGGAGGAGAAAGTGCTTTCCGATTCAGGCGAACTGATCGTTGCGAGAGAACCCAAAGTCATCTTAAAATTCCGATCCATCCGCAAGAACGCTCTGGACAGAGATCGCTTCGCGAGCCTCATTCGTAAAAGCAAGCATGTGAAAGCCATTACGCTGTATCCGGCGATTGAAGGTGGCGACACGGCTTTGGAGTTTTTGTTAAAAGGGAACGTGCCCTTTAGGCCCTCGCTAGAAGCAGGGCGATTGCTACTGGACCTCAAAGAGCCCGCACGTTTCTAAACCCTGGCCAAAACGGGCACTCCGCGCTAGCATCGCCGCATTGTGAGTAAACGTAGCCAGTCCGATAAAGAAGCGCTTGAGTACCACCGCAACGGGCGGCCGGGAAAAATCGAAGTGATATCCTCCAAGTCCTGCAAAACCCAGCGAGACCTTTCGCTCGCGTATTCTCCCGGGGTGGCGCAGCCGTGCATCGAGATTTCGAAAAACCCTAAAGACGCTTATTTATATACTGCCAAAGGCAACTTAGTAGCTGTCATAAGCAACGGCACCGCAGTGCTCGGCCTAGGCAACTTAGGCCCGCTCGCCGCAAAGCCCGTCATGGAAGGCAAAGGCGTTCTTTTTAAAAAGTTTGCGGACATCGACGTATTTGATATCGAGCTCGACACCGAAAATGCCGACGAATTCATCCGCTGCGTGCAGCTCTTAGAGCCTACGTTTGGCGGCATTAACTTAGAAGACATCAAAGCGCCTGAGTGTTTCTACATCGAGGAAAAACTCAAAGCGACGATGCAGATCCCGGTCTTCCATGATGACCAGCATGGCACAGCGATTATTTCAGCCGCAGCGCTCTTGAACGCAGTCGAAATCACTAAAAAGAACCTGTCCAAAATTAAAGTGGTGATGAACGGCGCTGGTGCCGCGTCCGTGGCCTGCGCGAACCTCTACATCCGGCTCGGGGTAAAAAAAGAAAACCTCATCATGTGCGATAGCCAAGGGGTTATCTACGCGGGCCGTGAAGGGGGGATGAACTCCTACAAAGAAGCTTTTGCAACTCGCTCGAAAGCACGCACTTTAGCGGACGCGCTTAAGGGCGCCGATGTGTTCGTAGGCCTTAGCGTTAAAGGCGCCGTGACGAAGGAAATGATTGCGTCGATGGGTAAAAAGCCGATTGTTTTCGCCATGGCGAACCCGGACCCCGAAATCGACTACGACGAAGCTCGGGCTGTGCGAGACGACATCATTGTCGCAACCGGCCGCTCCGACTTCCCCAATCAAGTAAACAATGTGCTTGGCTTTCCTTTCCTCTTCCGCGGCGCGCTCGATGTGCGAGCGAAAGCAATCAATGAAGAAATGAAAGTGGCCGCAGTGTACGCGCTCGCGAAACTTGCGCAGCAAGAAGTGCCCGATCACGTTTCGAAAGCCTATGGCGGCACAGAATTTCGTTTTGGTCCGGAATACATTATTCCAAAGCCATTTGATACGCGCGTTCTCCTCTGGGTTTGCCCCGCCGTGGCGAAAGCGGCCATGGAAAGCGGCGTAGCGAGAGAGACCATTGATCTTGCGGAGTATTCGATTGCTCTCGAGAAACGCCTCGGATTGAGGCAAAGCTTTGTCCGCGGGATCAAAGACAAGTTGAACCTTGACGGCTTAAAACCGAAAGCAAAGCTGCCGGTCATTGTGTTTCCGGAAGGGTCGAACCACAAGATCCTGAGCGCGTGCGACATCATCGTGCAGGAACAGATCGCTATCCCTGTTCTATTGGGTAACGAAACCCGCATTCGCGAAGCGATTGCTGCACGGGGGATTGAGTCTTTAAAAGACGTCACGATCGTGACGCCTGCTTCTGCACCGGCCAGGAAAGAATACAGCGACGTATTTTGGAATCAACGCCAGCGAAAAGGCCTCGCACGCGAGCAGGCGTTTTCGTTGATGAAGAACGAAAACTACTTTGGGTCAATGATGGTGCACATGGGGCACGCAGATGGCCTACTGAGCGGCGTTACCCAATCGTACCCAGACACCATCCGCCCATTCCTCCAGACCGTAGGGTGCCGACCGGGAACCACCATCGCTGGCGTTTACATGATGCTTTTTAAAGAGCGGATCTTGTTCTTTGCCGATACGACAGTGAATATCGAGCCGACCGCTTCCGACCTAGCGGACATCGCAATCCACTGTGCGAGCGCAGCCCGCTTTTTCGACATTGAGCCAAAAGTGGCCATGCTTTCTTTCAGCAATTTTGGAAGCAACAACCACCCGTTTGCCCAAAAAGCTCGAGAAGCGGTTCGGCTAGTGAAACTTCGGCGGCCGGATATTTTGGTCGATGGAGAAATGCAGGCAGACACTGCGGTCGTGGGCGATATCGTCACGAATGACTTTCCGTTTTGCGATATCAAGGGCGGCGCAAACGTGCTCATTTTCCCGGACCTTCAGTCAGCCAACATTTGCTACAAGCTGATGCAGCGGCTGGGTGGGGCCGAAGCGATTGGGCCCATCTTGCTGGGAATGAATAAACCGATCAACGTGCTTCAGCGCACTGCCGAAGTGGATGAAATCGTGAACATGGCGATGATCACAGTGCTAGAAATCCGCGAGTTCCAACGCGAAGCTAAAAAGAAATAGGCTCACGTCGCCCGGTAGCCTACTTCGATCACCATTTGCCCGAGTTCTGACTCGAACGGGATCATAAAAGCAGGGGTGGGGGTTAATTGCCTAACCCGCAAACTTTGGCCGATAAAAATCGTCGGGAGCGTTTTGCCAAATTGGTGGCCGTTGTCGCTAAACGCTTTTTTCGCTTGGCCGAAAATAATATTGAGCAATTCGCCGCAACCGTCTTCTACTTCCGGAGTGATTGACGTGTACTCTTCTCCGAGCATTTTTCCCATGATTTTAAGGAAAGTGGACTCCTTAAAACCGAGCGCCACAGAGCCACTCACGGTTTTGCTCATCATTCCCATGGAGGCCGCAATATCGTGGATCACTTTATTCTTAGCGCTTTTGATCTCAGCTTCACCGGCTTTGAAAACGGTCGAGCACTGCACTTCGAGCGTTTTTAAAGCGGCTTCTTTGAACGTTGCGATCATGAGTTTTTCAAACACTTCATCTTCAGGAGTCTTTGGCTTCACGGTCTCGACGCCGGGCTTTTTTGGCGCAGCGGCGCGTTTAACGCTCAGCTTCTGAAACACTTCGTCGACAGTGCCCATGATTTCCAAGGTTAAGCCGGCGGCCTTGCCGTTGATGAGCGAATGCATCGCTTCGGGCACATTCACGAGTGCGAATTTATTTCGACCGGGGATCTTAGAAAGCAGGCTTGTACAACTGGTCCAAGCAGCTTCGTTCATGTCGGGCGTTTCTTTAAAATCAACGACAACTACCGACAACGGGGGGGTGCCCGGCATTCCCAGCCTTTCGCCGATCATGTCTGGAATCAATGCAAAATCGCCGCTGTTGGCTTGGGCCGGAATATGCAGAACCAGCAAACCTGATCGTTGAATAAACTGGATATTGGTACTCACCGAAAACTCCTTTGTGGAAAAGCTATCTTTTTAGTTTAGTCGATTCGCTGCTAAATTTCACTCGAAGTGCGCCGCCCTAGTCTCTTTTTAGCAACCCCGTTTAGACGCCATGCGTTTAACCTATTCCGTGCCTGTTCACCTCTCCACAGGATCTGTTTTGACAATGCGCAGCCGGATGAAAGAGTGTGGGCGAATGGCAAAAAAAAGGTTCTATTCCGAAGGTATCCGGTTCGAGTGCCAGGGCAGTGGCAAGTGCTGCGTCTCCCGAGGCGGTTACGGTTATGTCTACTTTTCGGCCGCAGATCGGCGCCGGATGGCGGCCCACTTAGGGATCCCAACGCTCCGCTTTACTCGGACGTATTGCGAGAAAGTCGACGGGTGGTTTCGGATGAAGGAAACGGGGAGCGATTGCGTTTTTCTGAAGAACAATCGCTGCTCTGCCTACGAAGGCCGCCCCACTCAGTGCCGCACCTGGCCGTTTTGGCCAGAGAATATGAACGCACGAAGCTGGCAGAAAAATGTTGCGGAATTTTGCCCGGGTGTTGGAAAAGGGCGACTGCATAGTGCGGAGGAGATTGCGGCGCAGGTTGAGGCGGATGGGCGGGGGTAAAACTGTTTTGAATCGCGCGCGATATGAGAGATTTTCTTGCAACGGGGTTTATTGGGGCTCGGTCCTTCCGCGCGGTTGAGTCTCTTGCTCGTCCCGAGGCTCACCGCCCGCTTGGAACCCTACGCCGTTCGGCTACGGGTCGGCTTTTCGGAAAAAGGCACCTCTTTCGCGCGATGTGGGAAGTCTCTTTGTGCAGCGAACAAGTTGTGGGCTCG
>JANPJT010000089.1:0-3616 GCA_031425635.1 Pseudomonadota bacterium | reverse complement strand
CGCAAGGCTAGTAATTTGTAGGATGTCCTCACGGCTAATCGCAGTGCGCGCCGACCAATCACTTCCTGCCCGCTCGAAGCCTTGCCACAGGTCGCCGAGCTTTACGGGGGTCCCTATTTTTCTTTCTTTCGCGGACGCTTGCGCGCTATCGAGCGATTCTTTAAAGCTGCTTTGGATCGTTTCAAAATCGGCTTGAGTGAGCACTCCCTCAGCAATCAGTTTTTCAGCGTATTGATCCCTAACGGACTTCAGTTTGTCGATCGTTTGGTACATGACGGGCTGAGTGAAAGTAGGATCGTCGGTTTCATTGTGGCCGAAGCGCCGGTAGCACCAAATATCGATGAACACGTCTACTTTAAACGCTTGTCGAAACCCCATCGCCAGTTTTGCCGCATGGACAACGCTTTCCGGATCGTCGCCATTCACGTGAAAAATTGGCGCCTGGATCATTTTGGCGACGTCGGTGGGGTACGGCGTGAATCGGGTTTCCGAAGCCGTCGCGGTAAACCCCACTTGGTTGTTGATAATTAAGTGGATCGTTCCGCCGGTCCGGTAAGAAGGCAGTTCGGAAAGGCTGAGAGTCTCGGGGACAACCCCCTGGCCTGTGAAAGCTGCTTCTCCGTGGATAAGGATCGGCACCACCAAAGCGCCCTCTTCGTCTCCCCGAGCGTCTTGCTTCGCTTTCACCATGCCCACGACCACCGGGTCGACAATTTCTAAATGGCTTGGATTGGGGGCTAGCGTCACCGAAAGTTCGTGCCCGGCGGGGCTTTTGCGGACCTTAGTGTAGCCAAGGTGGTACTTGACGTCGCCGTCCCCTTCTTCCCAAGGCAAAACGGCAGTGCCTTCAAACTCCCGCAAAACCAACTCATGGGGTTTCCCAATCACATTGGTCAGAACGTTCAGACGGCCTCGGTGGGCCATGCCCAAGATGATTTCCTCGGCGCCCAAATCACCCGCTTCGTTCAGGAGCGCGTCCAGGAACGGCACGACAGACTCAGCGCCCTGAAGGGAAAACCGTTTAGCACCCACGTATTTTGTATGGAGGAAGACCTCAAACCCTTCCGCAGCACAAAGCTTTTCCAAAATGTACTTGCGTTCTTCCGAAGAGAACTTCGGCCGGTTCAAAGTGGGCTCCATGCGAGATTGGAGCCATTCTCTCTGAGCTTTGTCCGGGATGCCGGTGTATTCAACGCCGAAAGTGCCGCAGTAAGTAGTGCGCAAGCTTTCTAAAAGATCGCCTAGAGTATTCCCTGCCGGGCCAAGAAACCCTCCGTTTCCAATCGGCCGAGCGAGATCTTCTTTCTCATCGGTAAAACCGAATTCGGAAAGTTGGAGTAGCGGGTGCGACTCTCGGTTGCCGCCGAGGGGATTGAGTTGCGCAACAAAGTGGCCAAGCTGACGGTACGAGTGCACTAAGTGATTCACCCCTTCCGCCGGGGATCCTGACTTGCTCGACAGCAGTTTTTCCAGAACCGAACCTGGGCCGGAGTTGCCAGCTTCAAACCCGGCAAAAAACCCCGCCCAGCGGTCGTCTAGCGAACTCGGGTCGTTTTTGTACTGTTGGTAAAGCTGCTCAATATAGTCAGCATTGGCGCGCGAGAAAAAATCGAAAAGCTCCATCTGGCTTCGGCTCCTCTTAAGGCTCACTAGGTTAGCTGCAAGGAGCGAGAAAGTAAATTAGGGGCTGAGATTCAATTCTACGACTGCCAGCGCCTTAGCCGGTAGGCCCCTCGAACGGCGGGAGCTGGTCTATTGCTGCAAACGGTATCAACGAACACGTGGATGGCATCCGGTAGGGCTTCGGCCAAAGCGGCAAAGTTTCGAGGCTCATTTTCAAAGGAAGCAACGACAGCGCCTTGCTTTGCGAGAGCTTCCGCTATGCCTACTTTGTGAATGACATCGTCCAAGCGGTGGGAAGCTTTCATTTGGAGTTGGGTGCGGTCGACTCCAATGGGAAACCCATCACGCTGGAGGCATTCCAACGTCCCTTTGCCCATGCGAGGGACGTCCCGTCCAGTGAGGTACACAAGGCTTGCGCCCAGAGAATGCAGGTTACGAGCGAAGGCTGCCGTGCCGGGATAAGGCACGTCTTCCGAAAGGTACTCATTGGAAAAAAATTTTTCGCTCCAGAAAGCTTCCAAGCTACCGCGTGCCTCAGAAAGTTTGGGGTCTTTTAAGCAAAGGCCTAAGTTCTGCCACGTGTCTTCCACCGAATAGCCAGTACCTCCCGGGCCTAACCCTTGGAGTGCCACTCGCACAGGTTCGGGGATCGCAGCGTGGAGCTCCCGAACGGCTTCTTTGAAAATGCGTACGGTTCGGGGTGCCACTTCGTAGAGCGTCGAGTCCAAATCCAGCAGAACGTACGCTTTGGTTCCCTTCGATAAGTGGGCAAGGGCATGGGACTCAATTTTGGAGAAGATGTCGGGCGCAGCGTTAAACTCACACGCGCTTACCCAGCTCTCGCGGGCGAGTGGGATCCGAGGTTCTTTCATCGGTTGTTTATACCCGTTTTAAGGGGGGGCGATCAATACGCGCCATTCGTGGAGGCAGAAAGCCTCATGAAAACGGAGGGTTCTACCCGATGGCTTTTTTCTGCCACCCGTGCAAAACATCTCCCAGCTGCTTAGGGACATCTTTCCCTAAGGTTTCGAGGTGCTTTCGAACCCGGTTCCACTCGGCTTCGATGCGTTCCATTTTGTAAATAAGCTGCTTTGCCTGCCGTTCCAGTTTGCGGAGTTCGGCCAAATTTTCCGAGATTTCTGGGTCCACGGCGCGATAGTGCGCCGTCTGGAGCCCTTAGGCGAGCGGTTTTTTTGGGGCTTCGGGGAGCGCTTTCACATTTGAAAGAGCGGCAGCCAGGCAACCGGCATCGCGGTTGGCGGATCCGGCTCCCGGTTTGCGGTCACGGCCCCGGGCAGTTGCGGGTGAGCTTGTAGACGCTTGCAGCTAGGTGGTCGAGCGCATCACACTCAATCGCATCGAAGACTTCGGGCGCACGACTTGGCCGTCCAGTTTTACAAAATGGCGTCCAGGTTAACAGCACCCCGCCACTTAAAAGAGCAGCTCCAGCGGGCCTCTTCCAGTGTCGCTTTGAACCTGGCTGAAGGGTCGGCTAAGCCTAGTCCCAAAGAACGTGCAAGGTACTACCGGATCGCTCTGGGAAGCTTCAGGGAATGCTCGGCAATCCTTGAGCTACTCGCAGCTCGGCGGCCTGACCTCGATGAACTCACGGACAGTTTAGCTCGACATCTATACAAACTCTGCAAGGCGCTAGAGTAACCCTAGACCTTCCGCATTAACGGGAACGAGCCCCTTCGGGGAGCAGGCTTTGCAGGTGGCCGTACAGTCCTTCCAAGAGGTCGGCCGCAAGCGGCAGCTGGCGGTAACGAATGCCAGACAGATCAAACAAGTGCTTGGACATCCTGATTTCGGGAGTGTCCTGGTACTTATCCGACAAGTACACAATTTCCCCGACACGGTGAGTCGCAATGAGCTTTGCGCACTCATTGCACGGGAAGAGCGTGACGTAAGCCGTCGACCCCACGAGGCTCGCTTTTGCATGGGAAATCGCATTCGCTTCACTGTGGATCACGTACCCGTATTTTTGCATTTC
>JANPJT010000088.1:0-29421 GCA_031425635.1 Pseudomonadota bacterium | reverse complement strand
CCAGTAAATCCAAACGCCATGAGGACGAACCTTGAGAAAAAGAAGGTCGCTACAAAGCACATTTCAGAGAAGGGAACCCCAAAACGAATTTCCCGTATTAAGCCGTCAACAACATTCTAACCGCCGCTCCCCTAAGTTCCCGCACTCCCGTCCTAGCGGTCGCCGCGGAACCGCCAACCTCAATAGCGAACCAAACTATTTAATACATGGGTAGGGGTCCCAATTTGGGGCCGCCGGAGGCAATCAAATCTCTAAGCACCACCACGGCAAGCCCCCTCCCCGAAACCATGCTAAAATACCTCCATGAAAACACTCCTCACCCTGCTCCTAGCCATCACTGCCCAAGCAGAACCCCCCGCCAAACACGCCAAAGAAAAACCCACAAAGCTTATCTCCACAAGGCACCAAGAAGCGGTCCCAGGCTCCGGCATCTGCCCGTGCCCCGAGTCGAAACCTCTTAAACCCGAAGACGCAAAGAAATCTCTTTCGTACTTCCAAGAAAACAAGCCCTACAATTCATTCGATTTGAGTAAAGACATCTCCTCAGCGCAAGCAACCAAGCATTTTAGCGAGCTGCCAGGCCAAAAGGGCCGAGGCATCGTAGCGCTCAACACTCCCGCTGAACTTAACGCCTGTTTAGAAGAAGGCGATGTCTTAGTGTATTTTCGCACTTCGAACGACGTGCCATCAGCCAATAACCTCCAAGGCCACATCCAAGAGGGCACGACCCACGCGGCCATTGTGATGAAAGACAAAGAGGGGAAGTTTTACCACTTAGACTCTCCGCCCGGTTATGGGGGACAGTATAATTTCTCTGGCCCGTTCCACGTGGTGAAACTTCGAAAGAACCAGCTCTATGGGGACAAGAAGCCGGAAGCCGTTTTAAATCGAGTGAAAGAGCTCGCGCAGAAAATGCAGGGAGTGAGTTACGACAGCTCACTCACGACCGATGTGTACGTGGAGGGCAAGAAGCTTGCGGGAGCGAAATCAAAGCTGCCCGAGATCATGAGAAAAGGCTGCGAAGCAGTGTGCAGCAAAGTCGAAGGGGGCCAGTGCCCACCGATGTACTGCTCGGAGCTAGTCTACACGCTGTACGCACTAGCCGGGGTAGAGGGTTTAGAAGCCGAAGGGTTATCGGCTTTAGTTAAGCGCCTCGAAGAAGACGTTTTCAAAGGCTTACCGGAAGGCGAAAAAGGCCTCATGCGGCAGCGGTTTGTGGACACGATGTTCAACGACCGAGCGCTGAGAGCGGTGATGCCGGAAGCGCAACGTACGAGCGCACGTACTTTAGTGGAAACGTTGATGAACCCCCAAACGCCGCAGTTTGTGCGTGACGCGGTGGATGCCGCGCGGGGCCCTATCTTTTTCCCGCACTCGTTTATTCGGGAGGCTAGAAAAGACGACGGGGCTTTTTGCTATGCCGGGAGTTACTTGGGCGGAGCGTTTGGTTCGGGGGGAGCGCAGCAGGCAGGGCGGGGGCAAAGAGCCGTGCAGCCCAGTGCGAATCTCTACCTGACGCTGCAGGGGCATACGGGTCCTGTTAATTCTGCTGAATTCTCCCCCGATGGTAAGTCGGTCTTAACGGCGTCTGACGACACCACCGCGAAAGTATGGGACGCTCAAACGGGAGAACTTAAAGCGACGCTATCGGCACACTTAAACGCGGTTTCGTCCGCACACTTCTCTCCCGATAGTAGCTTGGTGGTAACTTCGTCGGCAGATTTCACAGCGAAGATCTGGGACGCACAAACAGGGACTCTAAAACCGACGCTCCGACATATCGGTGCGGTTCAATCGGCGCAGTTTTCGCCCGATGGCAAGTCCATCGTCACTGTGTCTTCTGACCAGACCGCGAAGCTTTGGAACACCGAAACCGGAGAGCTTAAGGCGACGCTTATGGGGCACGATGGTAGAGTAAATTCCGCCCAGTTCTCTCCCAAAGGCGGGTTGATTGTGACTGGGTCCTTCGACGGGACGGCCAAGCTCTGGGACGCCCCATCAGGAGGGCTTAAAGCGACCCTGCAGGGTCACGCTAATTCCTTATGGTCCGCCCGTGTGTCCCCCGACGGTAGATCGATTGCAACGGCGTCTGAGGATAAAACCGCCAAGATCTGGGACTCCGTAACCGGGAAACTGAAAACCAGGCTTGAGGGGCACCGTGGGGCTGTTTGGTCCGCCCGGTTCTCCCCCGACGGCAAATCGGTGCTCACAGCGTCCGAAGACCATAGCGCGAAGTTCTGGGAGGTCCAAACAGGAGCACTCAAAGCGACGCTTCCCATGTCGGAGATGGTCCTCTCAGGGGAGTTCTCCCCCGATGGAAATTCGGTAGTGATTGCGTCCCTAAACAAAACGGCCGAAATCTGGAGCACCCAAACCGGAGCGTCTATCACGACGCTTCGGGGCCACGCTTCGGGAATTGACTCCGCCCAATTCTCCCCCGACGGCAAATCCATCGTCACCGCGTCACGAGACAACACCGCCAAACTCTGGGTCGCCGGCGCGAGCGTCACCGAACGCGCTACGGACTTCATGAGCCGCCTCTACGCCACCGGCCCCGAAAACACCGACGCGGCGTTAGCCGCACTAACCGCCCACAACAACCAAACCGACTGGAAAAACCTCGTCACCGCAATGAAAAACCACGCGGGAATGTCCAAAGATGCCGTGCATACTTTGGTCAATAACCAGGTTTCTGCCGTCGCGATGCAAGAAGCGCTAAAGACGGTTGTCGATACGTTTTACTAACGGTCGCCTGATTCTTTTTGGGTCAGCCCGGTCTACTTCCCAAAAAAATACTGGATTTCTCTCTGAGCGCTCGCAGGGCTATCCGATCCATGGACGCTGTTCGCTTCCAAGCTATCCGCAAAAAGCTTTCGGATCGTCTGCGGAGCCGCTTTGGCGGGGTCCGTTGCTCCCATGAGCTTGCGGTATTTTTCAATGGCGCCTTCGCCTTCGAGCACCATGAGAAGGACAGGGCCTGTGGTCATGAAGCCCACGAGGCTACCGAAAAAAGGGCGTTCTTTGTGTTCTGCATAGAAACCTTCGGCTTCTGCGCGCTGGAGCGTTTTCATTTTCGCTTCCACTACTTTGAGACCGGTTTCTTCCATCATCGTAATGATGCGGCCGATTTGGTTCTTTTTTACTGAATTGGGCTTAATGATCGAAAAAGTACGTTCCATTGTTTCCTCTACTACTACTTGTGACTCGCTAAACGCTTGGCCATGGTTTCACCGATTGAAGCAGGGCTCATCGCAACATGGATACCCGCTTTCTCCATTGCGCGGATCTTGTCAATGGCCTTTCCGGTTCCTCCGCTAATAATCGCTCCAGCATGCCCCATTCGCTTCCCCGGAGGGGCCGTTTGGCCGCCGATAAAGCCGACTACCGGCTTTTTCACTTCGGACTGAATGTACTCGGCCGCAAGCTCCTCTTCGCCGCCGCCAATTTCCCCGATCATCACAATCGCGTCCGTTCCCGGGTCGGCGTTGAAAAGCTGGATGACTTCCAGAAAGGAAAGCCCGTGGACAGGGTCCCCGCCAATACCGACGCAAGTGGATTGCCCAATGCCGCGGCTCGTGAGCTGGTGCACTGCTTCGTAAGTGAGCGTGCCGCTCCGAGAGACAAGGCCAACGCGGCCTTCTTTGTGGATGTAGCCTGGCATGATGCCGATCTTGGCTTGCCCGGGCGTGATGACCCCTGGGCAATTGGGGCCAATGAGGATCGACTCGGATGTTCGAAGGTACTGCTTTACTCTCACCATATCCATGACCGGAATGCCTTCCGTAATGGCAATGATCACTTTGATCCCCGCTTCAGCGGCTTCCAAAATAGCGTCGGCTGCAAACGGAGGGGGTACAAAGATCATGCTGGTGTTGGCGCCCGTTTTTTGGACGGCTTCGGAGACGGAATCGAAAATGGGATTCCCTTCGAAAACTTCCCCGCCCTTACCGGGCGTCACTCCGCCAACGACTTGAGTCCCGTACTCTTTGCACTGCTTCGTGTGGAAAGCTCCGGCCTGCCCGGTGATCCCTTGAGTGATCAGTTTCGTGTTCCTATCAACTAAAATGCTCACGCTTTGCCTCCCGCCGCTTGAACGACTTTCTCTGCTGCTTCTTTCATGCCGGTCGCTGGAATAATTTTTAGACCCGACTCCGCGAGAAGCTTTTTTCCGAGCTCCACATTGGTGCCTTCCAGCCGAACCACCAAAGGCACGTTGAGTTGAAGTTCTTTCGCTGCGCCAATAATCCCGGTAGCAATGACGTCGCATTTCATGATGCCGCCAAAAATATTCACGAGAATGGCTTTCACTTTTTCGTCGGTCAGGATGATTTTGAAAGCTTCTTTCACTCTCGCTTCGGTAGCGCCGCCTCCGACATCCAGGAAGTTTGCGGGGTTGCCGCCTTCGAGCTTGATAATGTCCATAGTGGCCATGGCAAGGCCAGCGCCGTTGACCATACAGCCAATATTGCCGTCTAAGCTGATGTAGCTAAGCTCCGACTTTTTGGCTCGGGTTTCGCTAGGATCTTCTTCGGTGGGATCGTTTAATTCCGCCCAATTCGGGTGCCGGAAGCCAGCGTTGTCGTCGAAACCGATTTTTGCATCGAGAGCGACCATTTGGCCTGAAGCGGTTTGGATCAAAGGGTTCACTTCTGCCAAAGCGCAGTCTTGTTCTTGGAAAAGCCGGACCAGTTTTTTGACGATGTCGACAAACTGTTTGGCTTGAGGCCCCGCGAGGCCCATTTTTTTGGAGAGCCTGCGCCCTTGGAAATCGCCCATTCCGCTGGAAGGGTGGATCCACTCTTTAAAAATCTTCTCGGGAGTGTGTTCCGCTACCTGTTCAATATCCATCCCGCCTTCAGTACTCGCGATGATCGCAAGCGAAGAAGTGTTCCGATCTAAAGTGACCGAAAGGTACAGCTCCTTCTGGATGGCAGCGCCTTCTTCAACGAGCAGGCGGCGCACTAATCGGCCTTCGGGCCCTGTCTGGTGAGTCACTAGCTGCATGCCTAGGATCTTGGAAGCAAAGGTTCGAACTTCATCGAGGGTTTTTGCAACTTTCACCCCGCCGCCTTTGCCCCGGCCGCCCGCGTGGATTTGGGCTTTGATCACCCAAGGGCCTTTGGCGGATACTTCAGGGGCTGCTTTCACAGCGTCTTCCACTGTGAAAACCGCTTTGCTGACAGGGACAGGGATCCCGTACTGACGGAAAAGATCTTTTCCCTGGTGCTCGTGAATATTCACTTTGCCTCCAAAATATCGATGAGCTCTTTCACAGCGGCTGCGGATTTAGAAAGCTCGGCTTTTTCCGTGTCATTGAGGTCGACGGGAACCACCATTTCCACTCCTTCGCGTCCCAGCTTTGCCAGGCAGCCAACGAACAAGTTGGAAATCCCAAACTCCCCTTCGAGCCAAACAGCGCAGGGCAAGACCCGCTTTTTATCTTTGAGAATGGCTTCCGCCATTTGCACGGCAGACGCGGCGGGGGCGTAGAAAGCCGACCCGGTTTTAAGCAGGTTCACAATCTCGGCTCCCCCTTGGCGCGTCCGCTGGACAATTTCTTGGATGTTCGCGGCAGGTAAGTACTTTTCCAGCGGGATTCCCGCAATGGAACAATACCGCGTCATGGGGACCATCGTGTCTCCATGGCCGCCGAAAACGAACCCGTACACTTCTTCCACGCTGACGTTCGCCGCTTCCGCCACAAAAGTCCGAAAACGAGCGCTATCGAGCACTCCCGCCATCCCGATCACTCGGTTTCGGGGAAAACCGCTCGCTTTCTTTGCAACGTACGCCATGGCGTCGAGTGGGTTCGAGACAATGATCAAAATCGACTGAGGCGAAAGCTTTGCGATCTTCTCGGTGACTTCGCCCACAATCTTGGCGTTGGTCTTCAATAAATCGTCGCGGCTCATTCCGGGCTTCCGGGGGAGGCCTGCGGTAATAATGACAACGTCTGAACCCGCGGTGGGCGCGTAGTCTGAAGTCCCTGTGATCCGCAGGTCAAAACCCTCTACGGGGCCGCTTTGTAAGAGATCGAGCGCTTTGCCTTGGGCAGTGCCTTCGTTGAGGTCAACGAGGACGACGTCCGCAAGCTCCTTCGTCGCAATCCAGTGTGCGGCGGTTGCCCCTACGTTTCCAGCTCCGACTACGGTGATTTTGGGTCTGTGAGAATTTAAAGTTGCCATTTCGTTTCCTTCGTTTCGGTGAGAAGCCGCAAGATTAGAAGGCCCGGCTAACCCTTGTCAACGGAGCCATTTCGCCTGAATATAGTCCACGTGATGAAAACCTTCTTTTTTATTTCAGTGTGGCTTTTACCTTCTGCTTTTTCCCAGGGGAAACTTTTAGAGGACGAGCGAAACAATATTGAAGTGTACGAAAAATGTAGCCCTGCGGTCGTCAATATTACCGCGACAACCCTTCGGAGAGATTTTTTCTTCGATATTGTGCCGCAGCGAGGCGCTGGTTCGGGTGTGGTTTTCCGCCCCGATGGCTATATCGTGACAAACCACCATGTGGTGGGCGAAGCCGCGAAAGTGGAAGTGACTTTCGCCGATAAAACCAATGTCCCCGCCAAAGTCGTGGGTTCGGATCCCGACTCGGATCTGGCAGTACTCAAAGTAGAAAAGCCGGGTAAACTGGCCGTGATTGATTTTGGTGCTTCACCGCTGAAAGTAGGGCAGAAAACGCTGGCCATTGGAAACCCGTTTGGTTTGGGGGGCTCGCTGAGCACCGGGATTATCAGTTCGCTGGGCCGAGACATCCGCGCCACAACCGACAGGCTCATCCGAGACATCATCCAAACCGATGCTGCGATCAACCCGGGCAATTCGGGCGGGCCGCTTTTAGATAGCTCAGGGAGTCTCATCGGGATCAATACGCAAATATTGAGTCCTAGCGGCGCGAGCAGCGGCGTGGGTTTTGCGATTTCTGGGCAAGCGGTGAAACGCATTGTCGATCAATTGATTTTGTACGGCCAAGTTTTGCGGCCCGACTTGGGGATGGTGGGTGTCGGCTACTCTGCGGCACTTCTCCAAACGCTCGGGCTTCCGCTGGAAAGCGGGGCGATGATCACGGAACTCGATCCCCAGGGCCTAGCCGCTAAAGCCGGCTTGCGCGCGGCGGACCGGGAAGCCGTGATTGGCTTTCGGCGGTTTCCGTTCGGCGGAGACATTGTTTTTAAAGTGGACGACACGCCGATCCAAAATTGGAGAGAAGTGCAGGATCTGGTTTTCGACAAAAAGGTCGGAGAGAAAATCACCGTGCATTTTTTACGCGGCAAGACAAAAAGATCCGTCACTATCGTCTTAAAATTACCAGACCGCGTCAGAGCGAAGAGTTTGTGATCGCTAAGTTTTCTTGTCACATTAAGGAATTACGCGTAAATTAATTCAAGTTAGTTGCAACTCCCAAACGATCAATTAAGGAGATACACAAATGAGAAATATGCTTTTGGGTGTTTTTGTATTCGCAGCCATTACGGCTCCAGCGTTCGCGGCAGATTCCAAAATGGCCGCTTCGGATGGCGGAAGTGAAGTGCTTTTTGGCTCTGCTTTCACCGCAAACACAGCAGGGAATTTTCAGACTGCCACTAATCCTTTGGCGACCAGCCAGACGTTTAGCGCTCGCTTAGATGTTGGTTATCAGCGTATGGTGATGCCAATGTTGCAGCTTGGTATCCGTGGTGGGTTCGGGATCGGCGTTGCTGCACAAGCCTGGAACGCAATGGGTTGGGCAACATGGAACTTCGATGAGAAGATCAATGATGCTTATTTCCTCGGCCTCGGTGTCGGCATTGTGAACCAGCAGATTACTGGTTTCCTTGATATCGGAGTGGGTGCTGAATTCGGTAAGCGCTTTGAGCTCTGCCCAGGCCTTGCATACCGTCCAACGGTGTCGGCTTCGAAGTTGCTCAATGGCGGCTTAACGAACGTTGCCATCAACTTCCTTGCTTTCTCGTACGTCTGGTAATTCGTTCCGCACTATTTGTTACAGACCCCGCTCATGCTTCAATGCTGAGCGGGGTTTTTTAATTTAAAGACTGGCCTCTCTCCGACTGGTACCGGGCAAGCTTGTTGTAGAGCGTCTTTACCGTGATCCCCATCGCCTGTGCCGCTTTGGTTTTGTTGCCTTCAAAGTGCGAAAGCACATGGAAAATATGGTGCTTCTCTAAAAGCGAAAGATCGAAAGTCTCTGGCTGCGAAGCTGCTTCCTGCCCAAAGTTCAAATGCTTCACCACTTCGTCTACCGTCACCAAAGGGGGATCGCACAGGATTTTAAACCGCTCCACGGCATTCTGCAGTTCCCTAACGTTTCCGGGCCAAGGGTAGCTTTTGAGCTTCGTGATGGCATCTGCTGTAAACCCCTTCACTTCGGAAGGCGCACCTGCCTTTAAAAATTCAGAAAGGAGCGGCTCGATGTCGTTTGGGCGCCTGCGCAGGGGGGTGAGGCTGAGCGTGACGGTATTGATTCGGTAATAAAGATCTTCTCGGAAAAGGCCCGCTTTGATCCGCTCCAGCGGGTCTTTGTTGGTGGCGGATACCACCCGAACATTGAGTTTAATGGGCGCTTTGCCGCCAATCCGGAAACTTTCGCCTTCCTGAAGGAAGCGGAGCAGCTTCGACTGCACTTCAAACCCTAGCTCCGCAATTTCGTCTAAAAAAAGGGTTCCGCCATTCGCGGTTTCCACGAGTCCGGGCTTTTGGTGGGTCGCTCCAGTAAAAGCCCCTTTTTCGTGCCCAAAAAGTTCGCTCAAGATCAACGTTTCTTGGATTGCGCCGCAGTTGACCGTGACGAGTGGCTTCGCTGAGCGAAACGAGGCAGCGTGGATGCGCTTCGCAAGGACCTCTTTCCCCGTCCCGCTTTCCCCTTGGATGAGGCACGAAACATCGGACTTCGCGATTTTGTCCGCCATTGCCAGCACCGACATCAGGTGCGGATCGGCTGTGATAAAGCTGGTCCCCGAGCGTTTACTCCCCATCACCCACCCCCTACTTGCCTAGTTAACCTGTTGATTGGACGGAATCAACCTGGTGACCCAATTGCCGTTACTAACTGAGAACGCCCCCTCGCCAGGAACCCCGCCAAATCTTCTGGCGTGCCTAAACCGTGCATTGCCGCCCTAGGGATTTGAAACGTCCCTACTTTTCCGCCTTTTTGAATCAGCTCATTGTAGACGGGGCAAAGGTAGAACTCCCCCAAAGTCCGCTTTTCCGATTCGATCATGGCTTCCGCACTTTGAGCAAAGTACCGCCCGTGTTTGAAGTAATAGATGCCCACGGTCGCTTCGCTGCTGATCACTTCTTTTTCGGCGACTCGAGTGACTACTCCTTGCTCGTTCTTCTGGGCGTAACTCCACTTAGCTTCGTTCGAGGGGAAAGTGAGCATCGAACCGTCCAACTGATTCTGCTCGGCGTGCGTTAAAAACGCATCTATCTCGAAGTCCGCAATTTGGTCTGAGTTCACAATGAGCAGGGGGCTCTCTTGCTGGATAGCGTCCAGCGCTAGTAGGGCTGTGCAAGCCGCCCCCTGTGTCACTTGGGGAACACAGATTACTTGAGAGTGCGGAGCGATTTTTTGTAAGGTTTCGAAAGCCGTAAAGGTCTCCGCGTGCTCTTGGTTCACTAAAAAGGTGAAGCGGCAGGGCCGTTTTCGGGGGCGAACGTTGGCGACCACTCGGTCGATCATGGGTTTACCCAAAACGTCGATAAACGGTTTCGGTAGGCTAAACCCCGCTTCGAAAAAGCGCTGACCACGCCCTGCCATGGGAACGACGATTTCCAGAGCTCGTGGCGCGTTGATTCTCTGCAGAGTCCTTTCCAAGTTCTCTAAGGTCAGTTCGCTCGTGTTCCCAATCACCCAAAGGTGAGCCCCCGAAGATCGAGCCGCACGGACTCCAGGCCCGGAATCTTCGATGACCACTGCTTCGCTGGGTTTGATTCCGAGGCGCTTAAAGGCTTCTTGGTAAATCAACGGATCGGGCTTCGATTTTCCGACGTCTTCGTGCGACAGGACCGCGTCAAAGAGGGAAGTCACTCCCAGGGCGTGAAGCGCGGCGCGCACCGTTTCTCTATTGCTGTTACTTGCCACTCCCAACCGGAGCCCCTGCGCTTTTAGATGCGCCAATAGCGAAGCCAAATCGGGGCGAGCGGAACTTTTTTCCTGAAGGATTCGAAGAGTAAATTTTTGTTTGAGCCGGTTTATCAGCGGGTGGAGCGCCCTGGGCAGCGCGGAACGTTCGCTTAAGGTTTCAAGCTTCACGGAAGTCGGAAGTCCGTTATAGTGCAAGGCATGTTCTTCAGCGGAGAGAGTGTAGCCAAAAAGTGCAAGCGATTGATTCAGCGCGTGGTAGTGCCAATCGGCGGCGTCAATCAGGACCCCATCAAGATCGAAAACAATCCCTCGAATCTCGCTCTGTCCCATGGGAAAATTCTACTTGAATCGTATGGATTCGGTAAAGCGGAGGTCTTATGACGGCTGATTCAATTCTACGCGGCTTTGGAAACCACTTTGCTTCAGAAGCCGTCCAAGGAGCGCTCCCACTAAGAGGGAATTCGCCTCAGAAATCGCCTTTTGGTTTATACGCCGAGCAGCTGAGCGGCTCTTCGTTTGTTGCCCCGCGCCACGAAAACTTCCGCTCGTGGCTATACCGGATCCGTCCCGCGGCGGTGCACGGCAAGTTTCACCCCGTAGAATCGGGAAGGCTCTTCACTGGATCGCTCGGCGACACTTCACTATCCCCCAACCAAATGCGTTGGAACCCGCTGCCTCTGCCTAGGCCATCGACGGATTTCTTGCATGGCATTTTCACGATGGCAGTCAATGGCAGCCCGCTCGATCAAAAAGGCTGCGCAGTGCACCTGTATGCAATCAATGAGTCGATGGCGAATAGTTTTCTAGTGGGCAACGACGGCGACTTTCTTTTTATCCCGGAGCAAGGTTCCATTGAGCTTGCGACAGAATTCGGAGTGCTTCGGGTTGCCCCAAAAGAAATCGCCGTTATTCCACGAGGGATACGCTTTCAAGTGAAGGTCAAAGGACCTTGCCGCGGTTACCTTTGCGAGAACTACGGCGCGCCCTTTCGGCTGCCTCCTTTGGGGGTCATCGGAGCGAACGGCCTCGCAAACCCCAACGACTTTGTTTCGCCGGCGGCTGCGTACGAAGATCGCGAAGGCAGGTTCGAACTTTTCTGTAAAGTCGGAGGCCGCCTCTGGCGAGCTTCCCTCGAGCATAGCCCGTTCGACGTCGTTGCGTGGCGCGGAAACTACGTGCCGTACAAATACGATTTAAGCTTATTCAACGCCATCGGCACAGTGAGTTTCGATCACCCTGATCCTTCGATTTTCACCGTTCTCACATCGCCTTCGGAAACTCCAGGGGTAGCGAACGTCGACTTTGTGATTTTCCCTCCGCGGTGGATGGTGGCGGAAAACACGTTCCGCCCCCCGTACTTCCACCGGAACGTGATGAGCGAGTGGATGGGGTTAATCCACGGAGTGTATGACGCAAAAGCCACCGGGTTTTTGCCCGGGGGCAGTAGTTTGCACAACTGCTTAAGCGGCCACGGGCCCGACGCGGCAACTTTTGAAGCAGCTTCCAATGCGGCCCTCGCCCCCCACTATGTTGCAGACACTTTAGCGTTCATGGTTGAGAGCCGGTATGCGTTCCATACAACGCCGTTTGCTGAAAACGGAGGCCTTTTGCAGGACGACTACCAAGACTGTTGGCGGAGTCTGAAAAAGCACTTTGATGTGAATAAAGGGATGGGCCGCCCGTAGCTTCCGTTATTCCTCGTCGCCTGGAAAAATCGAAGCGAGTTCCGAAAGCACTTTTTCGGCGAGGCTTGGAGTTAAGCCTGCGTTCTCTAGGGCAGCTTGCCCCGCCCGAAGCACCCCTTCAGCCGAGCCAAAGGTAGTGAGCAGCTTCGCTTTCGTTTTTTCCCCTACTCCCGCGATGTCCATCAAGGGACTGCCTTGCTCCGCCCAGCGGGTCCTCCGGCGGCGGTGGCTCACCACAGAAAACCGGTGGGCTTCGTCGCGCACCCGCTGAAGAAGGCTGAGCGCCGGTGTCGATTCTCTCAGCACAATTGGGTTCTTCCGGTTCGGCACAAAAATGCGCTCTTCGCTGCGCTTTACTTCCTTTCGAGTGAAGCTGCTTTCCGTTCGGGCTTTTGCGAGCGAGCAAACAGGGATATCCACGCCACAGTCTCCGAGCGCTTTGACGGCTGACGCTAGCTGCCCCTTCCCGCCGTCAATTAAGAGCAAGTCGGGATAGGGCGGCTCGGGTTTTGAAAACCTTCGAAAGACGGTTTCGTAGATCATCGCAAAGTCGTTCGCTCCTTCGACCGTTTTTGGGTAATAGAGCCGGTACCGGCTTTTCAAAGGCCGTTCGTCGGCAAAGTGGACTAGTGCGACGGCAGGCTGTTGCCCTTGGAAGTTGGAAACGTCGACGCCTTCGATTGTGTGTGGAGCTTCTGCTAAACCAAGCACCGACTGCAATTCCTCAGAAGCCGACTGAGGCTTCTTGCGGTCCTCTTTGTACAGCAAGCGCGCATTTTCATGAGCGGTTCCTAAGAGCCGCAGCGCCGACTCCCCTCGCTTAACAGACACCGCGACTTTTCGACCCACCTGTTCCGATAAAAGGGCCCCTAAGTCTTCGCGGCCTTCGAAGTCGTCCATGATCCAGATTTCTTCCGGCACTAAAGAGACGGTGTAGAATTGCTCCAGAAAACCCCGAATGCTTTCTTCCGGGTTTAAGCCGTGCTTTACCTTTTCCGTTCTACGACCCGTGAGAAAGCCACCGCGCACGAAGAGAACCACCCACTGAGTTTCGTTTTCCCCGACATAGTTTCCGAGGATATCGATGTCTTTCATTTTATCGACAAGCACTGCGTTTTGCTTTTCGTTCAGCTTTTCAATCGAAGTGATTTTGTCGCGCAATACGCGGGCTTTTTCATAGTCTTCAGCCTCGGAAAAAGCGTACATTTCGTTCTTCAACGAATCGATCAAAAGGCCTTTTTTCCCTTTTAAGAAAAGAGAAGCGTCCTTTACTTGCTTGCTGTAATCCTCCTGCGAAACCAAACCCACACAGGGCGCGGTGCAGGTGCCAATCTCGTAGTTCAAACAGGGCCGTTTTCGGTTTTTAAACTTCGCTTCAGAACAGTCCCGGATTTGGAAAGTTTTCAGTAAAAACCGGCTGGTGTCCCGGATCCCCCCTGAGAAAGGCCCAAAATAGTTGAGATCCGGCGAAACGGTCACTTTTCGGGTAATGCGAAACTGGGGGAAGGGGTGAGTGAAGTCCAATACGACGTAAGGAAAATTCTTGTCGTCTTTAAGCCGGACGTTGTAGCGCGGCCGGTGTTTTTTGATGAGGTTGCACTCCAAAAGCAGTGCTTCCAGCTCGGTCTGTGTCACCGTGTACTCGGCGGCAGCGATTTTAGTGACCAAAACACGGGTTTTGGGGGTCAAAGCGGCGGGGTTTAGAAAGTAGGACTTTACCCGGTTGCGGATGTTTTTGGCTTTGCCCACGTAGATAATGCGCTTCGCGCTGTCCCGCATGACGTACACGCCGGGCTGCGTCGGCCATTCTCTGACGATTTCGAGCATTTCGGCTTGAACGCTTTCCAAGTTTCTTTGCATACTGCACCCTAAGCTGCCCAGGCCAACGACTTCAAGAATTTAGGCTTGCCCGTGGCCTTGGCCGCATGGTACGCCACTCCCACTAAAACACACGCCCCCATGATACCGATAACTCTGGTCCTGAACCGCGAGGCGCGGTCGGGCTAAAAGGGGCGGAGGCTAAACCGGAGACCTACATGCCTGAAGTTAACATGAAAAACATGCTCGAGGCTGGAGTCCATTTTGGACACCAGACCCACCGTTGGAACCCCAAAATGAAGCAGTTCATTTTCGGCCCACGCAACGGGATTTACATCATCGACTTGGAAAAGACAGTCCGCCACGCTACTGAAGCGTGCGCCTACATCCGCAGCACGGTCGCTGATGGCGGCAAGATCCTTTTTGTCGCAACGAAGAAGCAAGCAAAGCTCATTGCCCGAGAAGCGGCAGACCGCGCTGGCATGCCCCATGTCACCGAGCGTTGGTTGGGCGGCACACTCACTAATTTTATGACGATCCGCCGTGGTTGCGAAAAGCTCGACGAGCTAGACCGATGGCGCACGGATGGCACCTACGAGCGCCTTCCAAAGAAAGAAGTCGTCGTTTTGGAACGAAAGCGCAAAAAACTCGAAGCCAGCCTTGGCGGCGTTCGCAATATGCGCTCGCTCCCTGCGGCGCTTTTTGTGATCGACCCTGAAATGGAACGCATTGCCGTAAAAGAAGCGAACCGATTGGGCCTTCCGGTCGTGTCGCTAGTCGATACGAACTGCGATCCGGACCCCATCGACTTTGTGATCCCTGGAAATGATGATGCGTTGAAGTCAGTCACTCTTTTTGTGAACTTGATTGCCGACGCGTGCCTCGAAGGGGCTTCGCTGTTCGAAACACGCACCCGTCAGCCAAACCAAGCGGCTCCTGCTCCAGTAGCCGTTGAGAAGGTTGAAGTAGCTGCGCCCGTAGTCGCTAAAGCAACCCCCGGAGCGGATAAAACCGTTCGCAAGCAGCTTCGCAATATCCCGACCGAAATCGACTACCGAGAGTCGCCAGAGGAAGAAGCAGCGGAAGAAACCCCCGTTGTAGCGGAAGAAGTTGTGGAAGAGGTGGCTGTGGTGGAAGCGCCGAAGCCAACGGACAAGAAAAAGAAATAGGGAGCTAAACAGTGACGAGCGCTGAACTAGTAAAAGAGCTTCGTGAAAAGACGGGCGCTGGGATGATGGAGTGCAAAAAAGCGCTCCTTGAAACCCAGAACGACATGGACAAAGCGATCACTTTCCTTCGGGAACGCGGTCTCGCCATGGCGGCAAAAAAGTCCGGCCGAGCGGCCAATGAAGGCCGTGTGCATTCGTACATCCATAGCAACGGTAAAATTGGTGTGATGATCGAAGTGTACTGCGAAACGGACTTCGTTGCGCGTACCGACGATTTTCAGAACCTATGCAATGACCTTGCGATGCATGTGGCAGCCGCCAACCCGAAGTACTTGGACAAAGAACAAGTGCCTGCGGCGGACGTGGAAAAAGAAAAAGACATTTTCCGCGCCCAGATGGAAGGCTCGGGCAAACCGCCTCAAGTGGTCGAAAAAATCGTTGAAGGAAAAGTGGGGAAATTCTATGAAGAGTTTTGCTTGCTCCAGCAACGGTTCGTCAAAGATCCCGACCACACTATCGAAGCGATTGTGAAAGCAGCGACTGCGAAGATGGGCGAAAACATTGGAGTCAGGCGCTTCTTACGCTTCCAGCTCGGTGAAGGCGCTAAAGCCGAGACCTCAAACTAGAGAAGGTGGGGGAGGCAAGTGGCCGAAGGAAAAGCTCGCTATAAGAGAGTTCTGCTCAAGCTGAGCGGCGAAGCACTCGCCGGGGACAAAGCCTTCGGGATTAGCCCCGAGATCATTGAGCGCATTGCCAACGAGATAAAAGTCGTGCACCAGATGGGTGTTGAGGTCGCCATTGTGCTTGGCGGCGGAAACATTTTCCGCGGCATTGCTGGCACAGCCCAGGGCATGGACCGGTCTACGAGCGACTATATGGGAATGCTCGCGACCGTGCTCAATAGCCTTGCGCTCCAGGATTGCCTGGAAAAATTAGGTGTATTCACTCGAGTGATGTCCGCCATCGAAATGCACGAGCTATGCGAGTCGTATATTCGGCGGCGAGCGGAGCGCCACCTGGAGAAGTCCCGCGTCGTGATTTTTGCGGCCGGTACCGGAAATCCCTATTTCACGACCGATACAGCGGCAAGCTTGCGGGCCATGGAAATTGGCGCTGAAGTGATCATGAAAGCGACGAAAGTCGACGGGATCTTTGACAGCGATCCAGTGAAAAACCCGAACGCTAAAATGTACAAAAACCTCGATTACATTGACGTGCTCAAAGACAATTTAAAGGTCATGGACTCGACTGCCATTTCGCTTTGCATGGACAATTCTCTGCCTATCTTGGTTTTTAACCTGAACACTGCTGGTAACTTTAAACGTGCGATTTTGGGAGAAGAAATCGGCACTTTCGTGAGGAAGCAAGTATGACTCTCGTTGAAGTGAAGAAACAAATGGAGAAAACGATCGAGCATCTGCGTTTGGAGCTCTCGAAGCTCCGCGTGGGCCGCGCTTCTGTCACCATGCTGGAAGGGGTAAAAGTCGAAAGCTACGGCAGCCAAGTGGGCCTCAAAGAAGTGGCCGCACTTTCCGTTCCCGACGCTCGCACGATTGCCATCCAGCCTTGGGATCGCAACTTGATGAACGACGTTGAGAAAGCCATCCTCGCTGCGAACTTAGGTTTGACGCCGATCAATGACGGAAAGCTGATTCGAGTGAACCTCCCTCCGCTCACCGAAGAACGTCGCAAAGAGTTCGTCAAAAGCATCAAAAAGTATGGTGAAGACGGTAAAGTCTCTTTGCGCAACGTCCGCCGCGACGTTCTCGATGAAGCCAAAAAAGCGAAAGACACCACGGAAGACGACAAACGTCGCTTTCAAGAAGAACTTCAAAAAGCAACCGACGCATTCGTTGCTGAAATTGATAAAATCGTAGATACGAAGTCTCAAGAAGTAATGACTCTCTGATTCGGGGGGGCATGGATACTTCAGAAGCAAACGCGAACTTACGGAGCGGCGTAAAACACCTGGCCATCATTATGGATGGCAACGGCAGGTGGGCCGAAGCGCGCCGTTTGGGTCGAACGTTTGGGCACAGGCAAGGGGCCAGGCGAGTCGAAGACATCGTTGTCGCTTGCTGTGATGAGGGGATTACTCACCTCACGCTCTATGCCTTTTCCACGGAAAACTGGAATCGTCCCTGGGCGGAAGTGCAGCTTCTGATGCGGCTTTTGGTCCAACAGCTGCGTTCCATCGATAAGAAACTGGTGAAAAACCGAGTCAGTTTGGTTTGCCAAGGGAGCCTTGAGCGCTTGCCAGGGTTTGTCCGCTTGGAGCTTGCCCGAGTCGAAAGAATGACAAGCTTTGCCGATCCCAAACTGACGCTTTGTCTGTCGCTGTCGTATGGCGGTCGGCAAGAATTGGTCGACGCCGCACGAAAAATTGCCCAAAGCGTTCAGGCTGGAACGCTCGGCGTAGAGCAAATTTCGGAAGCAGTCTTCGCTGGCGCGCTTTACCGGCCCGACTTCCCCGATCCCGATCTGCTGATTCGAACGGGCGGAGAGTACCGAGTGAGTAATTTTTTACTTTGGCAAATGGCTTATACCGAAATTTTCGTCACTGAAACTTTGTGGCCTGATTTCGATCGCGGCGAGCTGGCCGAAGCTTTATCGGAGTTTGGCCGCCGCGAGCGACGTTTCGGAAAGACTTCTGCACAGATCCGAAGGGCTGAGGCAAGTTTATGAAAGTTCGAGTGATTGCGGGACTCATAGCAGCGATACTCACTGCGCTTTTGGTCCTGTATGGCCCGTTCGAGCTCATGTTTCTCGTGGTTTTGCTCTGTTGCGCCTGGTCCAGTTTTGAGTTCAATCGCCTTTTCTTTTCCCGGCCGTCGGCAATGCGTCAAGCGTTGAGCCTTTCGTTGATACTCACCAGTATCGCCCTTTTGCGCTGGGCTCCTGAGTGGTCGGCGTTGCTCGTGTGGCTTCCGCTCTGTGTTCTGTCGGTCCAGCATTTGATTCGAGCGAATCGGTCGGGGGATTTTGAGGGGTCTATTCGCGACCTTTCCATTGAGTTTCTGGGGGTCGTGTATGTGGTTTGCATGCTCGGCTTTATGTTGCCCATCGCCGAGACGCCGCGCGCGGGACGAGAGCTCCTTTTGCTTTTGTTCTTCTTTGTCTTTTCGGGCGATACCTTTGCTTACTTTGTGGGGACAATCTGGGGGCGGCACCGTTTGGCAGAACAGATTAGCCCGAAGAAGTCTTTGGAAGGCGCCTTGGGTGCGGTCGCCGGAGCCCTTCTTTTCGGAGGGCTTTGGATTTATTGTTTCCGCTCGGGGACTTTTACCGTTTCATTGGCGGTTCAAGTATCCTTGCTGGGAATCGGAACGAGCGTTTTAGCGCAGCTGGGGGATCTTTTTGAATCGATGCTAAAGCGGAGTCGCGCGCAAAAAGACTCAGGGCAGTTTTTACCAGGGCACGGCGGGATACTGGACCGCATTGATGGCTTATCGCTCAGTGCTCCTGCGTTTTATTTGTTAGTGCGGTGGAGCAGCTTATGAAACGCAAACTCGCAGTCTTTGGATCTACCGGGACGATTGGACTGAACACTCTGGCGCTCGCTCGCCAATTTAGCGAGCGATTTGAAGTGGTGGCCCTCACGGCCGGGAAGAATCTCGAGCTCCTTGCCGCCCAGATTTCGGAGTTCAAGCCACGGGTGGTAGTGGTTCAGGAAGAGAGCGCGAGGGCTAGGCTGTCGAAAGAGTTCCCCGGGGTCGAGTTTTTGTGGGGGGATCAAGGGCTCGTCGAGTGTGCTGCGTGGGACGGCATTGAGCTTGCCTCCCAAGGCATTGTCGGTTTTGCAGCGATGGCTCCCACGCTGGAGCTCGCCAGAAAAGGCAAAGCAATCGCGCTTGCGAATAAGGAAACGCTTGTGGTGGCGGGAAGCCTCTTGAAGCAGGCTATCGCTTCGAGTGGGGCACAGTGCATCCCCGTCGACAGCGAGCACAACGCTATCTTTCAGCTCCTGGTCGGACGGGACGTCACTTCGGTGGCGTCGATTGTGCTGACCGCAAGCGGGGGCCCTTTCTGGCGCGACACGGATTTGGACTTGAGTACCGTGACACCTGCGCAAGCGGTGAAACACCCCAATTGGAAAATGGGCCCAAAAATCTCAGTGGACTCGGCAACGCTGATGAATAAAGGCCTAGAAGTGGTCGAAGCGCACGTGCTTTTCGGCACGCCGATGGAAAACATCGAAGTGTGGATCCACCCCCAGAGCATTGTGCACGGCGCGCTTTGGTTTAGTGATGGCACGTGTCAGGCCCAGCTTTCTAAGCCCGACATGAAGGCGTCGATTGGCTACGCATTGGGGTACCCAGAGAGGCTTCCTGCCTCCGTGGAAAAGCTTTCCATGCGCCAGATGCAGCAGCTAGATTTTGCGGAACCTGACACCGCGCGTTTTCCCTGCTTAGGGTTGCCCCGCAAAGCTTTGGCAGCAAGCCAAAGCCACTTGATTGCGCTCAACGGAGCGAATGAAGTCGCCGTCAGTAGCTTTCTAGAAGGGCGAATCCTGTTTACCCAAATCTCCACGGTCCTAGAGCAGGTGCTGGACTGTCACCATTCTACCTCCGTGTGCGTCGTAGAAGATGTGTTCTCCGTCGATCGGATCGCTAGGGAAAAGACGGCGTCCATCATTTCGCAAATGTCTCTTTAAGACGGTTGTTGCGCGCATTCTTATCGATTACAGTAGGGCTAACTGGCCGCCTCGGCTGCCGCTGTTCATCGTTGAGTGTTTCTTTCTCGGAGGTCTCGTGGTCACTTCGGTTGTTGGGATGGTGGTTCTTCTCGGAGGCCTCATCTTCTTTCACGAGCTCGGGCACTACCTCGTTGCAAAACTTTTTGGGGTCAGGGTCGAAGTTTTCTCTCTTGGTTTTGGGATGAAAATCTTTAGTCGCCGCGTGGGTGAAACTGAGTACGCGCTCTCGCTGATCCCTCTTGGGGGTTACGTTAAGTTAATGGGAGACGATCCGCACAAAGGAGTGCCCGCAGCCGACGCGGACCGGGCCTTTTCAACCCAGAAACTTTATAAACGATTCCTGATTGTAGCTGCAGGCCCCATTGCCAACTTCCTTTTGGCCTGTGTCCTGTTTACGATTATTTTCTGGGTAGGGCAGCCTCTGCGTGGAACCCGGATTGGCGCGGTGGTCTTTGATAGCCCTGCATGGCAAGCGGGCTTGCGCGCTGGTGACAAAATTCAAGCCGTCAACTCAGTCACGTTTAGTTTTTGGAACGAGCTGGAAGATTCATTCAAAAAGCGCAGCGGCGAGAAGATCGATTTGCAAGTAGAGAACGGCGGAGTCGTGCGGAGGGTCCCCTTCACTTTGGGGCCGGTTCTGGGCCGGAACGCGTATGGAGAGGAAGAGACGTCGGGCGGGATCAAAGGCATCAGCGCTTTTCCAATCCAGTCGATGGTGGGAGTTTCCGACCCGCTTTCTCCCGCGTTTGTCGCGGGTCTTAGAACCGGGGATTTGATCACTAAAGTCGACAACCGCGCGGTAGTTCAGTGGGAAGAGATCCGAGAGGCGTTTGCCGCCAATTGGGTGCCTAAGAAACCCATTACCGTGTCAGTGAAACGCACTGAAGGGAAGTCGACGACCGAAAAATCCTTCACACTGGTGTACCCTCCTAAACCTGCGGGGGAATTCGGGCCACTTGGAGAAATCACGCTTTTGGGGCTTTACCCGTCGGAGGTTTTCGTCCTGAAGGTAAACCCGGGAAGCCCGGCTGAAAAAGGCGGTTTGAAAGCAGGGGATCGGATTGTAAAAGCGGGGGGCACCTCGATTTACAATTTTGAAACCATTGTGGATCAAGTTCAATCTGCGGGAGCGAAAGGCGGCCCGCTGCTGTTTGAAGTGGAGAGAGAAGGCAAGATCGTTACGCTGGATCTCAGGCCTGAGGAAACGTCCCAAGAGGACCCGCTCACGAGAGAAGTAAAAAAGCGGCAAATGGTGGGCTTTGTCCCGCAAACTGCTTTGGTAGAAGGCGAGATGGTGCGGCTCCAGATCCGCGAACCTTTGAAACTCGTAGGCCATGCAGTGAGCGAAACGCTCAAGGTCTCCGAAAAAATGGTGGTGAGTCTTTTCAAGTTGGTAACCGGGTCCGTGTCGGTAAAAAACCTGGGCGGTCCTGTTCTTATAGCGTCAATTGCCGGTAAGAGCTTGGACGCAGGCATCGTGCCGTTTCTTCAGACGATGGCGCTCATCAGTATCAATCTCTTTCTACTGAACCTTTTCCCTATCCCTGTTTTGGACGGGGGGCATTTGTTTTTCTTCACCCTGGAAGCCATTAAGGGCAAGCCAGTGTCGCTCCGGACGATGGAGCTGGCGAATCAGGTGGGTCTTGTTTTGATTTTAATGCTTGTGGCGCTCACGTTCTTTAACGACATTTCAAGGATTATACTCCATTGAAAAAAACGTTTGTTCTCGATACCAGTGTGATTCTTTTCGACCCTCTTTGCATCTTTCGTTTTGACGATAACCACATCGTAATCCCGATCACGGTTCTCGAAGAGATGGATCGGTTCAAGAAGGACATGACCGAGATAGGTCGCAACGCGAGGCAGTTTGCACGCTACCTCGATGAAGCTCGGAAAAACGGCTCTTTAACCAAGGGAGTGCCGGTCGGGAAGGGCGGCTCGCTCATTGTGGACATGGTGAGAGACGCGGAGAGTTACCTCCCGTCCGATCTTCGGCAGGAGAAAGCCGATCACCGAATTTTAGCGGTAGCGCTGAAGATGCGGGCCGATCGGCCCAATGTGCCCGTGATTTTTGTCACGAAGGACGTCAACCTTCGCGTCAAAGCCGATGCACTGGGCGTCGTGGCGGTGGATTTCGATCCGGCGCGTGTGGCGATTGAAGAGCTTTACCCGGGCTCGATGGCTTTTGATGTGCCAAGCGATGTGATTGAAAACTTCAATCAGCAAAAAAGGTTCCCACTTGAAGATCGGCAGCTAAATCCCAATGAGTATGTGATTTTAAAAGATCAGAAAAACCCCGAGAACCAAGTCGCTGGGCGCTTTGATTTTAATCAAAAATGCATTGTCCCGCTGCGTGTCCCACCCACGGGGGTTTGGGGGATTAAGCCGCGCAACTTGGAACAATCGTTTGTGCTGGATGCTCTGCTCGATGACTCGATCCCCCTCGTGAGTTTAGTGGGTAAAGCCGGAACGGGTAAAACGCTACTGGCCTTGGCTTGCGGCTTACAAAAGACGATTGATGAGGGGAAGTACCAAAAGCTCCTCGTGTCGCGTCCCATTTTTCCGTTGGGGAAAGACATTGGGTACTTGCCGGGTGAAATAGAAGAAAAACTCAACCCGTGGATGCAGCCGATTTTTGACAACATCGACTACATCGTTTCCTTCCAAAGCGGCGACAAGCCAGGGAAACGCCCTGCTCGGCGCGCGTGGCAAGAGTTAATGCACCAGGGGATGCTACAAATTGAGCCGCTGACTTACATCCGCGGCAGAAGCCTTCCGTACCAGTTTCTCATCGTCGATGAGGCACAGAACCTTACCCCCCACGAGATAAAGACCATTATCACTCGTGCGGGCGAGGGCACGAAAGTAGTGCTGACAGGAGACTGCTACCAAATCGATAACCCCTATATCGATTCTTCCAGCAACGGGCTCTCTTACGTGGTGGAGCGCTTTAAAACGACCGAGCTGGGCGCCCATGTCACTCTGATGAAGGGGGAGCGGTCGCAGCTCTCCGAGCTGGCAACGAACGTTCTATAGTAGAGGATCGTCCCCGTCGCCATCGTCGGCGGTCGCCTCTTCGAAAGGGTGGTTTTGCCAAGACTTCTTGGACGGCTCGGCAGGAAACTGTATCCCATCAAGTTGTCGTAGTCCGTAAAGGTCCCCGTCCTCTCCCAACACAAGGACTTCCTCTATTTCAGGACCCACCGGGCCCATTCCAAAGTTGGCGAAATACCCCCGGTCTTTAGCCCTACTTCGGGGGTCGTATAACACGGGGAGTGGGCTTGCGAACGTCGCCACTTGATCGGGTTGTTCGGGACTGCGTACGGGTGAGAAAAGAGGGGACAGATCGTTCGAACCCCAGCGGAAAAGCTCGGATCCACTCAAAGTAATTGCCCAAATTTCAATCTCTCCGCCCACAAAGCGAGCGGAAAAAGATCGAAAGCCGTCGGGAGTCGGCAGGCCGACGGTTCGGTGAACGCTCTTTCTCGGCATGTCGAGGATGTAGGCGCTGCCGGTGTTGGTGCCCACCACCGAAACCGTATCCGAGAGCACCGACAAGAATGAGGGTTCGCCTTGAACCATCGTGCTCTTGAAGCTGAGTGCTTTCGTCGGCGGAGTGAATTCAAGGGCAATGCCCTCTTCTGCGGTTGGAATGAGGAAAAAATGATCGGCGCGCGACCCGCTGAAATCTAAAAAAGGGAGCGGCTGAAGGGCGGGGGAGTGAAAGCGGTCTTCATGGTCCATTTCAACGCGGACTAGGCCGAGCGCCAAAAGCTCCTTAGTGGTTTCACCCAGTTCGCTCGTGCTAACGCGGCGTAGAGTAGAGCGGTACAGGTACTTCTCCGTCGCAATAAGAACGGAAATAGGTAGCGAAAGTTCCGAGACTTCCAACGATTCTTTAGCGTTCCGAGACGCTTTCCGGCTCATCAGGATCGTTGGGTCGCTCAGATTCCTTGCTGGAATACTCTTTTGTTCGATGCTTCGAAGCGGAGCCCGGTGGAGTGCGGTGGAGAGGGGGGTATCGTTCCCAGGCAACGCAATGCCGAAGGAGCGGCCATCGGGGAGAAAAAGGACGGCTTCGCCGCTCGAGGAAACCCCGGTCAAGTAAGGAAGGTCCGCAGAGCCTGATGGAAGCGAGCTCGCCGAAACCCAGCCGTCGACAGTCCGCAAATCCGCCTCATGCATAACCTGCTGGAAGCGGGGGATTCGCCTGGGCGGTTTGGCGAGGTAGCCGTCGTGCATCAGCACTATTCCGGAAGTTTCGATTTTGGCAATCAAGGGGCCTGAAAAGCCGAACGACGCGGTCAAAAGGGCCGGGCAAGGGTACCCCCAGCTCCAAGCGCTACTCAAAAAAAGAAAAAACCCCAATCCCCAGATTCTACCCATCAGACACTAGCATTAGAGCAACTGGCGCGTTATGACAAGGCTCGAGGTTTCCTCTTGAGCGACCCAAAACACATACGAAATTTCAGCATCATCGCCCACATTGATCACGGCAAGTCGACTTTGGCCGACTGCATTTTGAGGCTCACGGGCGCTTTGACCGACCGGGAAATGAAAGACCAGTTCCTCGACCAGCTGAGTATCGAGCGAGAGCGCGGGATCACGATCAAGGCCCAAACCGCGCGTTTGAACTTCACGAACGACGAAGGGGTCGATTTTGTCTTGAACCTGATTGATACGCCGGGGCACGTCGACTTCGTTTACGAAGTGTCCCGAAGCTTGAATGCGTGCGAGGGCGCCATTCTGGTCGTGGACGCTTCTCAAGGCGTTGAAGCGCAGACGCTGGCCAACGTGTATTTGGCCATTGAGAGCAATCTAGAAATCGTGCCCGTTCTGAATAAAATCGATTTGCCGGGGGCCGACGTCGAAAGGACTAAAAGGGAGATCGAAGACATTATCGGGATCCCGACCGACCGATCGATTGCTATCAGCGCGAAAGAAGGAAAGAACATCCGGGCAGTGCTCGAGGCAGTTTGCAAGTACCTACCGCCTCCCGTAGGCGACGCCAACGCCCCTCTCGCCGGCCTTATTTTTGATGCGTGGTTCGACTCCTACCAGGGCGTTGTGTTCTTAATGCGGGTGAAGCACGGCAAAGTGAAGCCGGGCGATAAAATCCGCTTGATCCATTCTGAAAAGGAATTTGAAGTCTTGAAGCTCGGCGTCTTTACGCCGAAGAGCACTCCCGTCAACGAACTCTCGGTGGGAGAGGTCGGGTATGTAGTCGCTGGGATTAAAGAGTTAAGAGACATCAAGATTGGGGATACCGTTACGCACGTTCAACGGCCGGCTTCGGAACCCTTGCCCGGCTTTAAAGAAGTCAAGCCCATGGTGTTTGCCGGCATTTACCCCACCGACAGCGCCGAGTTTCCCAACCTGAAAACGGCAATGGAAAAGCTCACGCTCAACGATAGCGCGTTCACTTTTGAGGCGGAGAGCTCCGATGCGCTAGGGTTTGGGTTTCGGTGTGGGTTCCTTGGGCTGCTCCACATGGAGATTGTGCAAGAACGCCTTGAACGAGAGTTTTTGGTTTCGCTCGTCACTACGGCGCCAACCGTCGTTTACAAAGTAAATACCGTGCAGGGCGAAACGCTGTATCTTTACAACCCCTCCAAGATGCCGCCCGTGCAGCACATCGAATCGATTGAAGAGCCTATCGCGCACGTCACGATCCACACGCCGGAAGAGTACTTAGGGAATCTGATTAAGCTTTGCGAAGAGCGGCGAGGCCGCCAGACAAAGCTTCATTACCATTCTCCAACCCGGGTTTTGCTAGAGTACGATGTTCCGTTCAACGAAGTGGTTTTGAATTTTTACGATCGACTAAAAAGCGTGAGCAAAGGCTATGCAAGCGTGGATTATGAAATCGTACGCTTTCAGCCTGGGCACCTAGTGAAGCTGGATCTTTTGGTCAATGGCGACCCAATTGATGCGCTGAGCTGGATTGTCCATAAAGACAAAGCGTTTTTCCGTGGCCGAGATTTGTGCGCCAAGATGAAAACTTTGATTGAACGGCAGATGTTTGAAATCGTTTTGCAGGCGGCTATCGGGACAAAAATCATCGCTAAGGAACGTTTGTCGGCTCTGCGCAAAAACGTGACTGCGAAATGTTACGGCGGCGATATTTCTCGAAAGCGGAAACTTTTGGAAAAGCAGAAAGAAGGGAAAAAGCGCATGAAGCAAGTTGGGAACGTTGAAATACCTCAAGAAGCTTTCCTTGCCGCACTTTCCATTGAGTGAGCTTCCATGCGGTTGAAAAAGACCATCGCGATCCTTTTCTGGGCCACTACCGCGGCACTTGGTTTTCGATTCTTCCTGTTGGAAGACTACCGCGTGTTTTCCGATTCTATGTCTCCGGCGCTTTTGTCGGGCGATCTCGTTTTCGTTAATAAAGCGGCCTACAATTTAAAACTCCCTCTTTCTCCCTACGAGATCCTGAAGATTCGCCGCCCAGTCCGAGGCGAAGTGGTGGTTTTCTCGCTTCCCGACCACGGTTCGGAAACCTACATAAAGCGCGTTGTCGCACTCGAAGGCGACGAAGTAACCATCCGAGGCGGGGCTCTGGAAGTGAATGGCAAAGCGCTTTCCTATGAAGAGCACGCGAGTGCGTCGGGGCACTTAAAGTGGGAAAAGCATGAAAAAGGCAGCCCGTACCCCGTTACGTGGGATCCCGCTTCTCACGCTGACTATGGGCCGGTGCAAATCCCCCAAGGGCATTTTTTTGTTCTGGGTGATAACCGAGTTCAAAGCGTGGATAGCCGGTCGTGGGGACCCATTCCCTTTTCCTGCTTAAAGGGAAAAGTGTCGGTGATTTGGTTTTCAAACGGACCCAGCGGCGTTCGTCCAGAACGCATTGGGCGCTGGGTCCGTTCTTAAATTAGGGCTGACGCTGGGTTTGTCCGGCTGAGTTGTTTGGGTAACTGAAGTCACCCCAGCCCCAAACCGTGCCGTCCGCGTTATTCACGCCTGTCGCCGGAAGCGCTTGGCCGTTTTGCGCAGAGTACGCTGGTGCCGGTGCTAATTGGCCCTGGTTTCCATTGGCGCCGTCTCTCCAGGCATTCGCCTGCTGCCCACCGTAATAGTTCTGGTTTTGCGGCTGCCCATAATAGTTTTGGTTCTGCAGCTGCTGCGGACCGTAGGTGTTCTGGTTCTGTAATTGCTGGCCGGAGTAGTTTTGGTTCTGAGGCTGCTGGCCGTAATAGTTTTGATTCTGAAGCTGTTGGCCGTAATAGTTTTGGTTCTGCTGCTGCGGACCATAGGTGTTTTGGTTCTGAAATTGCTGCCCATAGTAATTTTGGTTCTGGGGCTGCTGCGGCCCATAGTAGTTCTGGTTCTGAGGCTGCTGCGAACCATAAGCATCTTGGTTTTGCAGCGGCTGCGGTCCATAAGCGTTGGGGTTCTGGACCGGCTGTTGGCCGTTCGCCCCGGGAGCTTGCCCACTTTGGTCGATGAGGGGTGGCCCGTTTTGGCCTGCCTGACCGCCGCTATTGAGAATCGTGCCGTCGCCCTGTTGCGGCACTGCCGTCGGGAAGCTCTGGATATTGGCTCCAGGCTGCACACCGTTCGAGTCCACATAACCAGGGCTAAAACGATCCCATTGGTTCCCAAACTGGTCGGGGTTGTACGGCAATACGGGGTTCATGCCTTCACGCGGGACCGCCTGGATTTGGGGCTGGAAGTAGCCCTGCCGCTGGCCGCCTTCTTGGAAGTAAGGCATTGGTGCAATCCCGATAGGTCCCTGCGTCCGGACATCCATTCTGAAACCGTGAAAAGTGCTTTCCAATGTGCCCCAGCCATTCGGGAAACAGGGGTTGAAAAAGCCGTGGATAAACAAAGCGTCCATGTTCTGGCGAAGCACGAAAAGTTGTGCTTCAAGGCGATTTAAGATTGCAGGCAGCTCTCCGTTTGGCCAGGTAGCGCAAGGGTTAATGAGGTAAGTCCGCCGCATGGCTTCGATGTACAAGTAAGTCGAAGGCACCGCGATGCTGTAGCGGTTGATAACCTGCTGCATTGCTTGCTGAAAGTCAGCATTTGCGGGCGCCGGGTTAGCGCCTGAAGTGAAAGCGCCACCCAGGTTATTTAAAGAACTTTGGGCTCTCAACGTCCCTTTAAAAAGGTCGGCCATTCTCCAGCTCACCATGAACGAGACAGGCCGGGGCTGCACTAAAGGCGAGCGAGGGCGTGGTGGAATCGCTCGTAAGTTGGTTTGAATGAGGCCCATGGCGTAGCGGTCTTGGAGGGCCATTTGTCGAAAAATACCTTCTACGAAAGGCGCTCCCCCTCGCAGGGCAATGGTGTCATTGATCGCAGCAATTTCGTCGGTAATGTTTTTAGAATGGATGGCCAAGTGGTTCATGAGGGCCATCGCCTCTTGCGGCGGAACCGCCAACTCCGCCCTCGCTGCGGAAGCGAGAAGCGAAACCCCAAGAAAAAACACACGAGTGCCTAAGGTGCGCTGCATAGTGACCCCAATCCGTTAAATTAAACTTTGATAATTTTGTGAGCGTCGATACCTTAACCGATTTAACATGATGCGTCAATGTTTAATCAACGCGCCGTAAAACGGCATGCCATAGGAGGTAAACGGTGGTACCCTGCGGCGTAAGCGGAGGATCTTCTTAGTGATAAAAGCAGTGCGGGGAATGCACGACCTTCTGGGCGACACGGCCTCCCAGTGGCAGAAAGTGGAGTCCCACGTCAGGTCCCTTTTGGAGGGGTTTGGCTATACGGAAATTCGGACCCCTGTTTTAGAACACATCGAAGTGTTTACTCAAGCAGTCGGAGAAGGCACCGACATTGTAGAAAAACAGATGTACACGGTGGCCGATCGGAATAGCGCCGAAGGGGCGAAGCCCGAAACGCTCGTGCTGAGGCCCGAGGCCACTTCGTCCGTCGTTCGGGCAGTTTTGGAAAACCAGCTGCACCGAGCTCCCCACCCGCACCGGTTTTTCTATATTTTGCCTATGTTTCGCTATGAGCGCCCGCAAAAAGGGCGGCTTCGCCAATTTCACCAGATTGGTGCGGAGCTGATGGGCGACTCGTCTCCGGAAGCAGATGCCGAATCGATCGTGCTTTTAGACGCCGTATTCCGATCGTTTGGTCTGACGGATTTCGAAGTTTGTATCAATAGCGTTGGCAGTTCCGCGTGCCGCCCGCAGTACAAAGAAAAACTGAAAGCGTATTTCCAGCCGCACCTAGCCGCGCTTTGCGTTGACTGTCAAAAGCGATTTGAACGGGCGACGATGCGCATCCTGGATTGTAAAGTGCCTGGCTGCCGCGCGCTCGCGGAGAAAGCCCCTCGCATGGTCGATCATTTGGACCCGGAAAGCACACTGCACTTTCAAACGGTTCAGAAGCGCCTTTCCCAAGCAGGAGTTTCTTTTGTTTTAGATCCAAGCATCGTTCGGGGTTTAGACTACTACTCGCGCACCGCTTTTGAGTTCACTTCGTCGCTACTGGGCGCCCAAAGCGCGCTGGGTGGTGGAGGCAGGTACGATGAGTTAACTGCTCGCTTCGGAGAAGATCCTTACCCGGCTGTTGGGTGGGCGCTCGGGCTGGAGCGTTTGGTAATGGCGCTGGAGGCGAAGGAGTTGCTAAAGGTTCCTACCCGAAAGCCCCGTTTTTTCTTTGCGCCCATGGGAGACAAAGCGTTTGAAGAGCTTTATGCCTTGGCGCTTCGGTTGAAACGCGCGGGTATTTGGGTAGAAATGTCCCACGAGCAGGGGAAGAAAGTGAAGTGGCTCATGAAGCAAGCGGACCGTTCGGGAGCTGCGCACACTTTAATCTTAGGCGAAGACGAGCTGGCGAGCGGGCAGGCGCTCCTTAAAAATATGGCAACGGGGGAGCAGGCGTCCATTCCGTGGCAGACGATTGAAGAAGATTTGAAGAGGAGAACGAGTGAACACGCTTAAGCGCACCCACGTTTGTGGCGAGCTCGCGAAGTGCGAAGGCCAAGAAGTTGTGC
>JANPJT010000087.1:0-3322 GCA_031425635.1 Pseudomonadota bacterium | reverse complement strand
GGTTTGGCTCACTCTCCACGTGGCGTGGAACCGAGAAAGCCGAGAAAGGACAATGAAAGTCACTTGGGATCGGGAGAGTCTCGAGTACGCTATCCCCGGCATTGTTTCGTCGGGAGTTGCGTTGAAAATTGTCTACGCCCTGGGTTTTGAGTCCGATGAACCTGATGAAGGCCAGACATTTTACCCGATGATGCTTCCATTGACCCAAGTGACCCGTCGCACGCTCGGTATCGGTTACAGCCGAGGCGTCTTCTTCCCTCCGGCGTTTTATGTTGTCCATGTACAAAACAAGCTTCGCCGAAGCGCCCCTTTATCGATCCGAAGGCCCTACCAGTTGGGCAAAGCTGCGGTCCGCCGGTGCTGGAGCAGCCTTCTTTCGCTCACCAAGTCGCTGTGAACGGGCAGCATTTTTTTTGAATTGTTGCCGCGCGTTATCTCTTTGAGTGCTTGATGAGTAAACGCCGCTGGTTTAGTGTCGCTCGTTGGAGCATCTATGATCATCACGCGTTCTCCACTTAGAATTTCCCTCGGAGGAGGGGGCACGGATCTCCCGTCTTATTATGGCGATCACTCGGGTTTTCTGATCGCGGGAGCCATTGATAAGTATGTCTACATCACGATGCATGAAACGTTTGAACGGGAATTCATCATTAAATATTCTAAAATGGAGCGAGTGCAGGAAATCGAAGACATCCAGCACCCGATTGTCCGTGAAGCCATGCAACTCGTGCGGGTCAAAGGCGCGCACGTTGAAATTGCTTCGATGGCCGACATCCCCTCGGGCACTGGCCTTGGCTCCAGCGGGAGTTTCACGACGGCCTTGCTTAAAGCGCTGCACACTCACGAAAAGCGGCTGATTGGCGCGGCGGAACTCGCTGAGCAAGCCTGCAAAATTGAAATCGAACTTTTGAAAGAGCCCGTCGGAAAACAGGACCAGTACATTGCAGCGTTCGGAGGGTTGACCACGTTCCATTTCAACCGCGATGGTTCCGTCGAGACAAGCCCACTCAAAGTGGAAGAGGACACTCTCCACACTTTAGAGGAAAACCTGGTGATGTTTTACACCGGCAAAACCCGCTCGGCTTCGGCCATTCTGAAAGACCAGGACACTCGCAGCAAAGCCGCCGATAAAAGCATGATTGATAACCTCCATTTCATCAAAGACCTGGGACGCCAGAGCGCCACAGCTCTCGAACGCGGTGATTTGGAGGGGTTTGCGGGCCTGATGGACCTCCACTGGAAAAAGAAAAAAGAACGCAGCCCAGGCATGACGGATCCCTTCATCGATGATTCGTACGACTGCGCGATGAAGCACGGAGCGCTTGGTGGAAAATTGATTGGGGCCGGCGGTAGCGGCTTTCTGCTTTTTTATTGTGAGCAAAAGAACAAGCTTCGCGAAGCGATGCGAGAGCGGGGCATGAAAGAATTACATTTTCGTTTCGACTTTGAAGGAACCAAAGTAGTCAGTCAGTCATGATTTTGAGAAGGAGAGACCTGTGAAAATAGCTGTGTACGCTGATGGAGCAAACCGTAACGATATTTTAAAACGCCACAAAGAAGGCCTGGTGAAGGGGTTTACGACGAACCCGAGCCTAATGGTGAAGGCCGGTATCACGGATTATGCGGGTTTTGCGGAGTCCATTCTAAAAGAAGTCACGGACATGCCGTTTTCTTTTGAAGTATTTTCCGACGATTTCCCAGAAATGGAGCGCCAAGCAATCAAAATTGGCGCCTACGGCAAAAACGTCTACGTGAAAATCCCCATCAGCAATACGAAGGGCGAGTCCGCTCTCCCTCTGTGCCGTAAGCTACTCGACCAGGGCCTAAAGCTGAACGTGACCGCCATCTTAACGGACGCCCAAGTGCGTGCTCTCCACGAAGTCGTCAAGCCGACGGACGACGTGATTGTGTCTATTTTTGCAGGCCGGATTGCAGATACCGGAGTCGATCCGATCCCGATGATGGAGCGAGCCGTTGCGCTTTACCGCGACAAGCCAGGGTGCAAGATCCTGTGGGCAAGCACTCGAGAAGTACTCAACGTGTACCAGGCCGAGTGGGCCGGGTGCCATATCATCACGGTGACCGACGACGTGATTTCTAAATTAGCGCTCAAAGGAAAAAACCTGGAAGCCTACTCGCTCGACACCGTGAAAATGTTCTACCAAGATGCTCTAAAAGCGGGATTCCACATTTGAGCCACGCTCTTTTGCTGCTAGACCGCGACGGCGTGCTCAATGAAATGGTGGTGGATCCAGAGCATGGCACCATCAATAGCCCTTTGCACCCAGATCAAGTCGTGCTTCGCCCAGGAGTAGGGGAGAGCTTGAAACGCTTAAGGGAACTGGGTTTTCTTCCAGTGGTGGTGACGAACCAGCCGGCAGCGTCTAAGGGGCTTACCACTCGGGCGAACTTGGAAAGTGTCCACGCTCGAGTGCTGGAGCTTTTAGGGAAGCAAGGCGGTCAGATTGAGCGATCGTATATCTGCTTCCACCGCTCCGAAGAAGCGTGCGCGTGCCGAAAGCCCAGAACCGGTTTGCTCGAGTCGGCGCACGCCGATTTCCCGCTCCCGAAAGCAACGGCTTGGATGGTGGGCGATGGGATGACGGATGTGGAAGCCGGGGTTCGGTTTGGCGTTTCGACTGCTTATGTGGGGTCGCAAAAAACGGACGCTATTGACTACATGGCTGCTCGAGGGGTGCGCCCGACCCTCTGGATCCAAGGCCTAGAAGGTTTATTAACGCACTTTGAAAAGGAAAGAGAAATCCATGGATGAGTTTTCAACGGTTTTTTTAGAGGAAACGATTGGCGCTATCCGAGGGATGGACAAAGAGTCCATCGAATCGGTAGCCCTAGGCCTTGCAGAAGTCCGCAAGCAAGGGGGCAGGCTGTTTATTTTGGGTGTAGGCGGATCGGCTGGGCATGCGAGCCATGCAGTAAACGACTTTCGGAAGATCTGTGGGTTCGAAGCGTACTGCCCGACCGACAACGTTTCTGAGCTCACGGCCCGGATCAATGATGAGGGATGGGATACTTGCTTAGCGGGGTGGCTGGAAGGCTCTCGGTTGAATGCCCAGGACGCGCTGCTTGTTTTTTCGGTCGGCGGTGGAAACCGAGAAAAAAACGTTTCGGTGAGTTTGATCCGAGCTTTGGAGCTCGCGGAGGAGAGAAAAGCGAAAATTTTCGGCATTGTTGGTAAAGATGGTGGCTATACTCGCCAGGTGGCCAACGCTTGCGTGCTTGTTCCGGTAGTTAGTGAAAAAAGGATCACCCCCCACACCGAAGGGCTGTGCGCGGTGGTTTGGCACCTTTTGGTGAGCCACCC
>JANPJT010000086.1:0-5157 GCA_031425635.1 Pseudomonadota bacterium | reverse complement strand
CAGTGGCTTCTGAAATAGCTGGGGCATGAACCTTGGTTTAGGTGGCTGCTTCGGAATGAACCAGGGCTTTGGTATCGGTTTCGGAATGAACCAAGGCTTTGGCGGTGGCTTCGGAAATAACTGGGGCATGAACCAAGGTTTCGGTGGCGGCTTCGGGATGAATCAGGGCTTCGATGGTGGCTTCGGCATGAACCAAGGGTTCGGCGGAGGTTTTGACGACGGGTTTGGCTGGGATTCGGGTTTCGGCTTCGATTCCGGTTTTGGCTTCGACGATTTCGGCGCCTGGTAAAGCTTAGTTTGCGAACTCTGGATCTTTTCGAGACCAAAGCAGTTGGGAGCAGCTTTTTAACCGTGCTCCCAGCTCGCTTCGGTAAATGGGGCCCCAACCAGCATGGCGGGGAGCTACTTTCGCCAGGTATTTGTAGATGAGATCGCGGTTACCGTCCCCAAACTCGACCATCCTTCGGTCAAACTGGGCCTGAGATTTACCAAGCTTCAAAAACGACTGGGTCAAAGCCCGGAACCCTTGTTCCATCAAGACCACCCAATCAGGGAGATCAACCGCTTCGCGGAACCAAACGTATTTTACCCAGTCTGCCGGAGAATAAAATTCCCCGCTGCGGTTTAAGCTCGCTACTTTCCGATCGATGAGTTGCCGCAGTTTCGTTTTGGCCTCCGCGAGCACTTCGGGCTTGAAGTCGTTCATGGAATCGTCTCTGAGACTCCAAATGGCATCCATGATGAACGGCGCGCTATTGTAGCTCGCTCCGGCAGCGAGCTTTACGATCTCCTTCACCTTTTCCGGTTCCACTAGGACGACGAGACCGAAATCGATGAGGTTAACGGTGTCGCTGTTGAAAAGCACATTCCCCGAATGCGGGTCGCCGTGCATAAAGCCAATGCGCGAATCTTCCCCATCCTCCGACATTTCCGGAATCAACCCTAGCGCGGCTTGCATTGGTTTGACCAAACTGTTTTCCAAAGTGAGATCCAGAAGGAGGTCGGCAAACGAATCGACTACTTCGGGGTGGTAGCGCTTCATGTTCTTCAAGCTAATCGGGTTCGACACTCGCTCCATCACCATCACTTTAGAATCAGGCCGCGCTGCAAAAGCTTTGGGGACTTTAACTTGTAGCTTTACTTTGCCCTGGCCTCGGATCGACTTTTCGATTTCTTTCGACAAACGCGACGCAGCCCGGTTTTGGTTTTCGACCGTCAAATCGACCCGCATTTCTTCTTTAAAGTTTCGGTAGATCATTTCAACCAGCTGCTCCACTCGACGCGGGGAAGGGCCAGTGCCATCTTTTGGATCTCTCAAGGCGAAGCTCAGGCGAGGCGCAAGTTGTTTTAATCGGATTCGGGCGCGATCTAAACGGTGTTCGATCCCTGGTTTCAGAACGCGCACCACTACCGGCGTCAGGCTACCGTCTGCGTTTCTCCAATCAGCGGTGTGGATTTGGAAAAGCTTACCCGCCTTCAGAGGTTCGATACTCACGTTCTCCAGCGGGTAGTCATTGGGGTCGTCTTGAATCACCTTCTCAATTTGGGCATAAGGTGCCGTCCAGCCCGAGTCTCTTGTTTTATCAAACTCGCTGGCCATAGACTCTTCGCCGTCGTCATCGCCGATTTCGGAAACGGTTTGAAAGAACTCCTGAGCGATCGGATCAAAATGGCGAAGAAGGATGCCCGCGAGTTTCACATCACTGGTATCGAGCGGCGAGCGCATGATATCCAAAACAATGTCCATGATCGAATCGGTTTCTAAGTACCTTGGGTATTCCGAGAAAAAGAGTTCGATCAACGCTTTGACTTTAGGGTCCCTTACGCCCGCCAACTCCGGCGAGTTCGCTGCGCGCGTGCCAATGCGGTAGATCTCTGGAAGTGCCACGTCCTGAATCTGCTTTTGCATTTGCACTAGGAAATCGATTTGCGCGCCCGTGTCTAAACCATCGAGTCGCCGCATCATCTCGAGGACGCCTTCTTCAGTCCGAGCCAAGCTTTGGTAGTACTTTATTAAATCCGCTGTGCCGGAGGCCGCAGTCCCAAGCCCCGCGATAGCGGTCGGTACCGTTAAGGTCAACGCTAAGAAACCATCAGGCGCCTTGGGGGATGGAAGCCCCTTGGTCTTTGCTTTGCCGTCGGATTCCGAAGCTCCGGTTTCGACGGGAGCGGTCGAAACGGAGCTCGAAAATTGCCTCAAAATGCTTTCCAGACCGCCCGAAGTCATTAAAACGCCCACCAGGCCCTTTAATACGGATGCTACAACGGTCGGCGGAAGCACTCCGGAACCAACGGCCCCCGAAAAAAGCCGGTGCGCTTGAGAAGCTCTTTCATAAAGAAAAATTTCGGCCTGAACACTGGTGGCGAGGTCCGCGAAGTTTTCTCGACTCAACGTCGCAGCTTTTGGCACTTGCCCCGCGCTAATGCGGCTATAGAGCAGCTCCAAGTCGGGGCGCAGCGACCCGGTATGGACTCTAGTGGGTTCCACCACTTGCACAAACTCGTTCAGCGATCGAATGGGGGGGCCAGAATACGGAGCTAAATTTCCGTAGGTCTCGGGAATCGCCGCAAGGATCGTTTTGAAATAAAGAAGCTGCTGGTAACGGGTTAAAGGGGCGAAGCCGATAGGCTCCACCGCGTCGGGTCTATCGAGATTGCAGGATCCCACGATACCAATGAGGAGCGCTTCCAGCGCAGGTGGAAGCCGCGATTCTGTTTGAGACTTTGAAGAAACAGCTTGAGTGACTTTGATTGCGGGGAGTGCAACGGCCCCTTTTTTATTTTTCTCGTCCGCGGCAAAAGAGATGGAAGCTAGAATAAAAACGACGAGGCCTGTGTGTATGAGAATCGAGCGAAATCTTTGCTCTAAAACACCCACCAACCCACCTGACCACAAAATACTTCAGATTCGCTATTAGCAAACCTGTAGCATACCCCGTTTAGCTCTGAGCTAAACTCGTTTTGAGAATTGCGGCACTCGCTAGGAAAGGCAACTAAAATATCGTCGAAGACGCTTCAGGGCTTGGCTAAACCGAGAAAAGACGCTGGCGGATTAACGCAACTAACGCAGTTTGTCATGATATTTTTTCGATTCCCAATTGCCACAGTCTGTAAAAAATACTAAGGACTGAAGAAACGTGCGGCAGATTCCGCTGGGGGTACATCTTGGATTTCTTTCTTTTTAAAAGCACCACTACCATAGCACTTTCCTTCTTTTTGTTTGCTTCACAGGGGGCGATAGCCGCCGACGATAAGGCGGATCGCATCCGCAAAGTAAAGGCAAAGCATTGTGTGTCTTGGCTTGTCGAAGGAACTCATTATGTCAGGACAGCCCAGGCCATCTTGGCGGGGCATGGCTCGACAGAGAGCAGCGATCAAGAATACCCCCTGCCCTACATCTTAACCAACTTGGGTTTAGCCCAGTGGATTCCAGCAGCTTGGTCCAGCGTCGCAAAAATCTACTCTAAGCCTCGCCTTGTTTACAGCGGGAACCAGAGCGAATCAGCGTCTCTCTCCGACGCCAACCTACCCCTCGCCGAAAACGGCACTCCCATCTTAAGCCTGGGCGAAGGGCGCAGCGGGCTATTACCCTTTGCCATTTCTTCTGGAATCCAAATGGTGGGAGTCGACCCCGCAAACGGAATGGGTGGAGAGAACAGCGGAGATTACCTGAGCAAATACTTTCATCAAACAGCGGGCCAGAGCGCCACGGACCTTTCGGGCTTTGCGGACAAAAGCCAGGCTCTCGTGGTCAGCCACATGCTTTTTCCTCACTTAACTCGGGAGCAACGCGTCCAAGCGCTCCGGGAAAGCTTCCGGGTCCTCCAAGTGACGGGCACGGCTCGGCATTCGATCTTGGTGCCGAATGTGGGAGAAGTCTTGGGAGAAAGCGCAGATCTCTTGAAAGAGTTTGAGCAGCTTTTAGTCACGGCGGTGAAGTCGCTGGTAGCAGAGGCGCTTGGCAACCAAAGCTACCAGCTAGCCGTTTTTGTCGATGAGCCCCGAATACGGTTAACCCAGTTACCTGAAGTACCTTTATCCGCATTGGTGGATACCGATGTCTCTAGCACCAGCAGCTACAGCAGCCTCCGCCAACAGGCCGAGCCGGCTCAAAAGAAAGCGCTCAATCTATTGATTGTTCTACGGCGTCCGCAGGACAGCTCACTGTCCTGGGAAGGCTGGTTCGGTCGTTAAGATCAATCAGTATCAATTAACCTAACGAGGGATTTTATCGGCGGCCATCAGAATGCCTAAAATCGGCAGGTAAATAATGGACGCGAAAAAAAGTCGCCTGGCGTAAAGCTTGGTTTTGAACACAGCTAAGTACACGCTGAAGACAAAGAAAAGAATCCCTAGCAATAGAGCGCCGAAAAAATACGCAGACCCCGTTACTCCCAGCACGGAAGGCACGAGGGAAAACGGTAAAAGGATCGACGAATAGAGGAGCACTTGAAGGCTTGTTGCGTTGCCGCGCTCATCGATGACCGAGAGAATCGGGAGCGAAGCGCGCGCGTAATCCTCTCGGTAAACCCATGCAATTGCCAAAAAGTGCGGGATTTGCCACAGAAAGAGGATCGTGAAAAGGACCCAGCCTTCCCACGACAATGCCCCATTGGAAGCGGTCCATCCCATGAGGGGAGGCATCGCGCCGGGGATGGCACCCACTAAAGTTGAAAATGTCGTAGTGCGTTTCATCGGAGTGTACGCAAGCAAGTACGTGAGAAAAGTCGCTAGCCCCAAAAAGGCCGTGACGTGGTTTACAAAAACCAAAAGCAGCCCAAAGCCCACTGCCATGCACACGAACCCAAGGGTCACCGCCACCCAGGCAGGGATTCTTCCCGTTGGCAGCGGCCTATCCCGCGTCCGGTGCATCAAGGCATCGATATCGACTTCCATCCATTGGTTAATAGCTCCGCAGCCCGCCCCTACTAGCGCGGTCCCGAGCAGAGTGACGAAAAAGTGGGCGTAACGAAGTTCGCCCCGGTTACCAACGACGTAGCCGAGAGCGGCCATCGCCAAAGCAAGAATGCAGATCCCTGGTTTAGTCAGTTCAACGAGGTCTTCAAAGAAGGTTGGGGGTTTGGTCCTGGGTTTTTTCCTTCTCATTTTAACTCCAACGCCGACCAACCAATTCGGTAGCTCATCACCACTCCGGTC
>JANPJT010000085.1:0-8825 GCA_031425635.1 Pseudomonadota bacterium | reverse complement strand
CCGCTGCGACTTCGATCGCCGGCGCATTCAAGACACCGTGCACGCAAGCGGAGTAGGAAAGTTCAATTTTGGTGCTCGATGACACATCGCCTTCCACTCTGCCTTCGATATGAACGGGGCCTACGGAACGTACGGAGCCTTTCACAGTCCCTAACCGCCCGACGCGCAGGCTTTCAAGGCTATGTTGCTCCACATCGCCTTCGACTTCGCCGTGAATTTGGGCTTCCGCAGTAAACTGAAGGCTTCCATGGATGCGCGATCCTTCGGCGATAAGGGTGGGCACGGAGATTTGGGTAAAAAGAGTTTTCATAATTCGCTGTCCTCGCTCTCAATCGTGCGCCGCTCATGTTGCAGCAGGGTTTTATCGGGATCAAAAACGTACGCGTTGATAGCAAGTGGCCGGTAGAATTTACCCATTTTAATGACGGTATTCGTTTGCAGCACTCTCGAAAAGCGAAACGCTTTATGTTCAAGGACGGGGAGCGTGTTGGGATCCAGCTCGTCTTTTGCAGCGTTGCCTGGGTAAATGAAAAAGCGCTTTCTCACCGGGGCATTGGGACTTGCCGATCCAATCCGCGGAACTTCGGTTTCAAGCACAAGCAAGAGCGCACCGACTGCCGTGCCTTGCTGGGTTGTTACCATTCCGGTCTTAATCGAGCATTCTTCCTCGGAACATTCCGTCCGGAGCTCGTTGATTCGAGCAAAAACTTCGGGCGCCGTGCTTTCCACCTCTTTAGGGGGAACGACGGCTTCGACGACCGGGATCGCGCCTTTCTTGATCGGCGCAGTTTGAACCGTCTCCGCCGGCGCGCGAGTGGGCAGGGGGTACGTCTGGTACAAGCGTTTTTCGCTCTCTAGCCGAAGCACGTGCTCCTGTAGCTTTCGGTTGATCTCAAGTTCACGAAAGAAGAGCAATGTCCCAGTCACTGTTGCCAGAGCGGCAATCGCTGCTCCGGTGAGGTAAGCCGACAGCTTTGCGATGGAAATGCGAGCGGCAATCAAGCTGGAGCCGTCTGTGTTCTCCGTCTGGAGAATGAACGATAGCGAACGATTGAGTGCAAGAGGGTTTTGGGTTTTCATGGGGCCTCTTTCGGGGCTGTCGTCAACCAGAGCGCCACCTAGGGCAATGAAGCCCTTGTGTTGACACCTTGTCCGGTGTCAGGCCCTGATTGGATTGGGGGAACTATGGTAAGGAAGAAAAAGCGCGTCTATAGTTAGTCTAACCGTTTTTCTGTAAAAACGCCAAAACGCACCGCGGCAAGAAAGGTTTTCTTGAACACTCAGGAAGTAAGAAAAAAAATTCAGCGGGCTTCTTTACTGATGGTCGTCAGCATCCTGCTTTCGCGGCTCATCGGTTTTGTGCGCGAGTGGGTCATTGCCGGATCTGCCGGCGCGACACCCATGACCGACGTGTACTACGCGTCGTTCACCATTCCCGACTTTCTCAACTACTTGATGGCCGCGGGGGCTTTGAGCATCACTTTCATTCCGGTGCTGTCAGAATTCATTGAAACGGACCGACTCGAAACCGGTAAGCGAGTGTACCGAACCATCCTGACCTGGATGGGAAGCGGCATGATCGTGTTGATTGTGCTCGCGGAAATTTTCACCGAGCCACTCGCTCGCGCGATTGCCCCGGGTTTTAACGTGGAGCAAGAGAAAGAACTGGTTTTTCTCCTTCGAGTCATTCTTCCTGCGCAGTTCTTTTTTTACGCGGGTGGGCTTGCGATGGCTGTGCAGCAAGCTCACGGTGTTTTCAAGTTTGCGGCGCTGGCGCCGCTTATCTACAACTTAGGAATTATTCTTTGCGGGCTCCTCCTTTTTCCAACCATGGGAATTGGGGGGTTTAGCGTCGGTGTTTTAGTCGGAGCTTTTTTTAGCCATGGCGTGCTCCAGTGGGTGGGAGTGTCTCGCTTGGGCTACCATTCCTGGCCTTTGTGGGATGCTTCCGAACCCGTCCTGAAGGCAATCCGGAAATACTTCTGGCTCACTTTGCCCCTGACTTTGGGCTTTTCGCTGGTTGCGACCGACGAGTGGATCAGTAAGTACTTTGCGAGCCAAATGGAAAATAGGGCGATTAGCTGGATGGCTTATGCAAGGACCGAAATGCGCATTCCGGTTGCTGTGATTGGCCAGGCGGCCGGCATGGCGAGCTTCCCGTATATGTCGCGGTTGTGGGCGGCTGGCAACTTTGAGCAATACGGCTCGACGCTCATGCGGGAGATGATGAAGCTCTGGGCGCTCGCTCCACTTTCGGCCCTACTCATGTACCGTTTTGCAGTGCCACTGACTCAAGTCATTTACGGCGGCAGCCGGCTTTCGTTAGAAGACGTGGGGAATACTGCTGCGGCCCTTCAAATGTTTAGCGTGGGCATCTTCTTTTGGATCGCGCAAGTCGTTCTCGCTCGAGCTTTCTACGCGGCGCAAATCACTTGGGTGCCGTCGTTGATCGGAGGGGTATGCAGTCTTTTAGCGGTGCCCGTCTACTGGCAGCTGGGGCAGCGCTTTGGTTTCCGTGGCCTTGCGCTCAGCGCGAGCGTTGGGATTGCGGTGTATGTTTGCGTGCTCTGGGTCCTATTGGTTCGTCACTTAAAGCGAAGTTGTCCTTCGTTAAGCCTCAGTGGCCTTTACCAGTTTGCCGGCCTTTGGAGTTTGGTTCTTTTTCTTTTGTGGGCCCTTGCCGAAGGGGTGGCGAAACTGCATATCTACCAGGGAACGCAAGCCACGGCGCTGGCCGAAGTGGTTTGTGCCGGAGTGCTCACGGTAGGGGTGGCTTGGGCCTTTCTGAGAACGGTCTTCAGGAAAATCACCGACGGCGCTCTTTTTTAGTGAACGATGCAGTAAATGAAGCAATCCACTCCCAGCCTTTCCTTTAGCGCCCTTTGGGTTTTGAGCCTCAGCCTTGTTGCCGTTGCTTGTAAGAATTTCGAAGTGGGCGGCCTGTCGGTCGATGGCCCGCTCTATGCGTTGGCCGCGAGAACCGCAGCGCGCACCGGCGAGTGGTTTTATTTGCAGGGGACCGTGCCCTACTATATTCCGTTTTCCGATCACCCTCATCTAGGCATGTGGTTTTTAGCGCTGGTGTTTACCTTCCTTCCCGCTGCGGATTGGTCTGCTCGGATTCCAGGGATTTTATTTTATTTTGGGTTTCTCCTTTGTTTCTTTCGCTTCCTTCTTGCGACGACAAGTAAACAGGTTGCCGTTCTTGCCATTTTGATTCTTTGGAGCTTCGACCGATTCTCGACCTATTTCTCGCGGCCCTACTTAGATGGGGGCACGCTATTTTTCGGAGCCAACGCGGTTTTTCTTTTGTGGTGGGGGCTCAAAGAAAAACGAAAGTGGCTAGGCGCTTTAGGCGGCGTTTCACTGGCACTTTCGTTCATGACCAAAGGCCTTACGGCCCTTGGCTTTCTGCCTGCGCTAGCGTGGGTCAGCTGGATTGCTTGGACTGGATCGCGCGAGAACCGCCGAGCGATGGTTGAGCACATCGGTGTTTTTATCCTATCGTTTGTCGTGGTGCTGGGCGGCTATCTCGCCCTAGTGCTCTGGCAAGTCCCCGAAATGATCCAAAAGTACTGGGAGAACCAGTGGATCAACCGATTTCGGATCTCGTGGGACTGGAGGCTGCTCTGGAGCAGCCACTTTTGGCTAAGGCTCAGCCGGGAATCGCATTTTTTACTTTTTCCGACGATTGCGCTCGCGCTTTTTCGACGCCCCAAAGGAATCCAGTGGACTCCGTGGGTGCTGTTTGCAAGCTTCGTCGTGCTTTACGCGCCAGCCGAAAGGGTTGGGCTCCAGTATTGGGTGATGCTCTTTCCTTGGCTCGCCTGGGGGTTAGCAAGCGCGCTGCCCACTTGGAACTGGGATCCGCGCAAAGCCATGAACGCAACCTCGGTCTTTGCGGGGGTGGCTTTCGTGGTTTTGCAGTTTGTGCCGGTCCGAATCCACGGCAACGAGGAGCGCGAAGTAACGGCCTTGCAGGCACGGGTTGGGTCGGGGAGGCTCAAGCAGCTAGTTCTGGACATCCGTCCCGAACCGATGAACTTCACCTACAAGGATAAATACACTTGGTATGGGGACGTGCCGGTGGAAATGGTTTACCAAGGGCTAGCGGTGCCGCGCCCTTCGAAAGCTTCGGGTTATTTACTGTACAATGCTTCCGAAGATCGCGTTCGCGAAGTTCTCCAACAAGGCTGGTGCTTAGACGAAATGGCAAAAGACCGAGCGCTTTTCTTAGATTGCCCCCGGTTCTCGGCCGAATTGCCCGAGATTAAAACTCGCTAGGGCCTGTACCGGCCATAAACCGAAGTTAGCGTCTCGACGATTTCCCCGAGCGTCACTTTTTTGCTCACGGCAGAATAAATGAGCGGCACGAGGCAAACGTCTTCTTTGGCCCCTTGGAGCAATTGAGCTCGAGCAAGATCCGCATCGGCTTTGTTGCGCGTTCGACGGAAGGCTTCGAGGCGGGCCACCTGCTCGCCTTCAATGCGCGGGTCAATTTCAAGGACGGGCGGAATCACGGTTTCTTCTTCGACGTGCGTGTTCATACCGATGATCGCCCGCTTTTTCGATTCAATTTCCAGCTGGTACTGGTACGCCGCTTCTTGGATAAGGCCTTGCTGGAAACCCTCTTTGATGCAGGCGACGACGCCGCCTCTCGATTCAATTTGCTCAATGAGTTTTCGAGACTCGGACTCGATTCCATCGGTAATGCTTTCCACCGCATAGCTGCCGCCAAAAGGATCGACGATTTTTGAGATTCCCGACTCGGAAGCAATCACTTGCTGCGTTCGCAAAGCGATTTTGGCTGCTTCTTGCGTGGGTAAACCCAGCGCTTCGTCGCGCGAATTGGTATGGATCGACTGCGCGCCTCCCAGAGCGGCCGCCAGGCACTGCAGCGAAACGCGCACGACGTTCGTGTCAATTTGCTGAGCAATGAGAGTGCTTCCCGCAGTCTGGGCGTGGAACCTGAGTAAAAGCGATTTGGGGTCCCGTGGCTGGTAGCGTTCTTTGATGAGCTTTGCCCAAAGGCGCCGGGCGGCTCGAAACTTCGCTACTTCTTCCAAGAAATCGTTGTGCACATTGAAAAAGAAAGAAAGCCGTGGAGCGAATTCGTCAATCGAAAGGCCTCGAGAAAGGGCGGCTTCCACATAGGTCAGCCCGTCTGCGAGCGTGAACGCAACTTCTTGGACTGCAGTGCTTCCTGCTTCTCGAATGTGGTAGCCGCTGATGGAAATAGTGTTCCAGTGGGGGACTTCTTTTCGGCAAAACTCAAAAACATCCGCAGTGAGTTTGATGCTTGGCCCTGGAGGGAACGCATAGGTTCCACGCGCAATGTACTCTTTCAGAATGTCGTTTTGAATGGTGCCCCGGAGCTTTCTTCGATCCACACCTTGCCTATCCGCAACTGCCAAATAAAGGCAAAGCAAGATGGAGGCCGTGGCATTGATCGTCATGGAAGTGCTGATTTCGTCGAGAGGCAAACCTCTCAGCACCGTTTCCATGTCGTCGAGTGAGCTGATTGCAACGCCCACTCGCCCCACTTCCCCTTTAGCGAGCGTGTGGTCCGAGTCGTAACCCATTTGGGTGGGTAAATCGAAAGCAATGGAAAGTCCGCTGATGCCTTGAGATAAAAGGTATTTATAGCGGGCGTTCGAAGCGGCTGCGTCGCCAAACCCCGCGTACTGACGCATGGTCCACACTTTTTGGGTGTACATCGACGGGTGGATCCCTCGGGTGTAGGGGAACTCGCCTGGGGGCTCAATGGGTTGGGTTAGGTCGGACGCACTAAAAACGCTTTTCCTGGTTTCTTCGCTCATTCAAAGCAGTCTACCCATAAGCCGTGTGTTTGCCAAACGCACTAGGCCTGGTAGGGTGGGCGCTAAAATGGAACTGCGCAAAGACCAAATTACCTCTCTCCTCGAAGAAGCTGGCCGAGTTTTCGCCTATTCCTCAAAACGGGCCAAGATCCTTCCCACTTTGGGCTGGGGGCCGAATGTCGCGGCCGAGTTTTTCAAGAATAAGGCAAGCTCGCTCCCGAGACCTACCTACCAGATGGACAAAAAAGCGCTGAGCGAAGCGCTTGAGGCGCTCGGCGGACTGCACGAAAAGCTGACGGGAGAGCACCCGGTTTTGCAGTGGTTGATGAAAACCAAAGAGTCTTTTAGCGTCGGTATCCGTTTGCTCCTCGCCATTGAATCCGATTCTTTCTACGAGATTTCGACCCAGCTTTATGGCAACTCCCAAAGCGGGCTTGCCCGCGGGCAAACCACCTATTTGGATTTGGCCCGTTCGATTTCAGGCCGCGTGAGCGTTTGCAGTCTAAACGACATTGGCGAGTCGAACGTGAGTCTCAGTGCGGCGGAACTTGCCCAAGGTTTAGAAAAGCGATTGAAGAAGCGAAGCCCCCCTTTGAACGTCCGAGTCGAAATCACGAGCGACATTACAGCAAAAGTGGTGGCGGGCATGAGCCGAGTGCGAATCCGAGACGACGGGCGGTTTTCCGAAATTGAGCTCGGGGCTTTGTGGAACCACGAAGTGGAGTCACACTGCTTAACGGCACAAAATGGATCCCTCCAGAAGCACGCGTCTTTTTTATCTGCCGGAGGCCCGCGCACTACGCTGACTCAAGAGGGCATTGCAGTTTTTCACGAGATCTACTCCCACACGATGTCGCAATCACGGTTCATTGCCCTCTGCGACCGAGTGGAAGCGATCCACATGGTCGAACAGGGAGCCGACTTCATGGAGCTCTTTCGTTGGTTTGAAGGGCGATCGGGATCCCAAGTCGAGGCGTTCTACAGCGCTCAGCGCATTTTTCGGGGGGCGCCACTAGGAGGGCGGTACCCGTTTACGAAGGACGGGGTTTACCTTGCGGGGCTTTTGGAAGTGTACCATTTCCTTCAGGCAGCGACGAAAGTGCAGGACCGGATTTTGATCGAGTGTTTGCTATCGGGCCGAATCGCTTTAGAGGACGTAGGCGTCGTAGAGTGGCTTCGCTTGAATGGGATCGTTTCGCCCCCGCATTTTATTCCGGTGTGGCTTAAAAACTGGGAGGCGCTCGTTTCTTTTTTTAGTTTCTTCGGCGTCGTTTTGCATTCGGTCGATTTGAGCAGCTTTCAAAGCTATTTTGATGCGTACCGCGACGTCCGCAAATGGAAGTTGCTGCCGTGATAACCAAACGCTACCAGCTAAAAAAAGAAGCTGCCGGAGCAGTGAAACAAGGGCACCCTTGGATCTATCGCAGCCAGATGAGTACTGCGGCGGAATCGTTTAAGACAGGGCAGTGGCTCAAACTCATTGGCCCCCAAAACGAAGTTTTGGGTTACGGAGTCTACGATCCGGATGGGTTGATTGCGATCCGGGTGTTTAAGCAAGGGGAAACCCCTCCAGATGCCGGCTGGTTTGCGGCTCGGATCGTTCGGGCGTTAAAAAAACGCGAACAATTAGTAAAATACTCGAACGCATACCGGGCAATCCACGGCGAGAACGATTCGCTTCCGGGTGTGGTGGTTGACGTCTATTCGCAAGTTTGCGTGCTCCAAACGTATAGCGCTTCTGTCGACGGCATCGGGCGGCTGGTGGCTCGCTCGCTTTTAAAATCTTTGGGTCTAAAGGCCGCTATCTGGAAATTCCCCGTGAAGCGCAAGACGCTGCGCGAAGACCGGGTCCTTTCGGGGCGAATCCCCGACGAAGTGTCGTTCCGCGAAGGGAAGCTCAACTTCACTGTCTCGATTGCGAAAGGGCAAAAGAGCGGGGCTTTTCTCGATCTGCGAGGCCTGCGCAAGTGGGTTTCTTTGCAGCCTTTGGCCGGCAAACGGGTTTTGAACCTGTTTAGCTATACGGGGACGCTCGGCCTTGCTGCCGAATCTGCCGGAGCGAAAGAAATTTGGAATGTGGATGTCAGCAAAGGCGCGCTCGAAGTCGCGAAAAAGCTCCACACCCTGAACCCCAAGAAACACAGTTTTATTGCGGCTGATATTTTTGAGTGGTTTGAGAAACTCGACCCCAAAGAAAAGTTCGATTTGATCATTGTCGATCCGCCCATGATGGCAGGCCGCAAAGACCAAGTGGAAACCGCGCTCAAAGCTTACCGAAAGCTCTACCGCGAAGCCGAAAGGCACTTGGCGCCGAAGGGAACGGTGGTGGTGGCGTGCTGCACCTCTCGCATTACCCGCGGGAGGTTTCAAGAAACGGTCGCGTCCGCCTTTGGAAACCGGCTTAAAAAGCGCAAAGAAATCCCGCCCGAAGACGACCACCCGGTGAGCTTTCCGGAAGGGGACTACCTGAAGGTTTTGGTTTATCAGGCTTGAGGTTATATTAGTTAGAGAACCGTTTTAATGGAGCTGCTTGTGGCTTGGGGGTGGTTTTGATTTGGGCGCGCTGTGCTTGCGAGGTGGGGTATGCGGACGACTGATAAAAAGTTGAGGCTGTTGGTTCCCGTGAGTGGTTCTATTTTTATTCATTGATTGGCTCCGCCGGCCCCAAATTAGGAACCCCACCCATGTAGTGAGTTTGGGGTTTTTGCGGGGGAGCGCCGTGCGTTCGCGGGAGTGTTGGGTGGTTCGCGGCTTGCGGTTGGGTACACAACCATGGAACGAGGGTGGCGAGAATCGCTGATTTGTTTTTGCAGCACAGTTTACCTCCCTCGAGGGGAAACTTTGGTTTGTCGTCGATAGATTGTCTGAAGCTTTGGGGAGCGCGCGTTAGGTGCAACCTGGATCATAGGTAACAGTTTGAACCGGGCACATGGGTAACACTATTTCCCATAGCGCTTTCGTCGCGGCGATGGGGATCCATCGATTCTAATGATGTGTCCGAAGGTT
>JANPJT010000084.1:0-4002 GCA_031425635.1 Pseudomonadota bacterium | reverse complement strand
GCCAAGCGCAGGGACCTCCTCCAAACTAGCTACACCGGTTTCCTACACCTCGCTTGCTGCCTACTGTTGATGGAAAGGTTTTACTAATGGCCACAGAGGCACTCGCCTAACCAGAAACGCGATAGTGGGCGACGACCGGTACCTTTAAAGCTTGGATGGAGACTGACACCAATTCTCGACACCAATTCTCCCGTTTGGGCACTTCCCTAGACAGTGTGTAATTTGATATACGACGACCCATGAAAAACCTGTTTGCTTCGTATCGGCTTTTGCTCGGGCTCGTCTTCTTTGCGGGAGTAACCTCCACGGCTTTTGCCGAAAAAAGCGATAAGAGAAACCTTCCTTATGGTTACCTGACCTGGGAATCACGTAGCCTTCCCGCTAATCTCTCAAAACAGTATGAGTTTCTTACTTGCGTCGTTGGACGCCTAGAAGCTAGGGCCAAGTCTGATCTCACTGCCGAAATTAAAAAGGGCGATATCATCAGTGGCGGCACCGCCTACGTAGTGAGCGAAGGAAAAGAGCTCGCCACTGCCAATCATGTCGTTCAGGTTTGGAAAGATAACCAAGACAAGCTAGAGCTATTTTTCCTACGCGACAACCAGGAGCCGATCGAAATCACCGAACTCAGATCACAAGATACCAAAACAGATTTTGCGCGTCTCGCTCTTCCCGTTCCTCTGCAGAAATTCTTAATCACGTCTAAAGCAAGTACCGCCCTCGGCAGTCGCGTGATGGTAGTAGGTTACCCGCACAGTAGCGCCAAGCAACGACTCACCCTGGGTTATGTCGCCATTCTTCTAGAGGGAAAATACATTCTTAATAGCCCTAGTCTTCCTGGACAGAGCGGCTCTCCCGCTATTGCCCTCTCAGAAACGGGTGAGCTCCTGGGCGTGGTGGGAACTCTCACAGGCCTGAAAGGAGTGCACGAGTTGCAGGACCTGAACGGAGCATTCTCTGTAGATTACCTCGCTTTGGGTCGGTTCAATGATCTGATGCACTCCCTGATGAAATTTGCTCAAAGCAGCCCAGACGAATTGGAACTCAAGAAGTTAGAATCAGGAAAGTGGTCCAGTGATCTCGTCCTCGACGCTTACCAGAATCGAAGCGATTTGGAAAATGTTGCGCTTTGGAATGCAGCGCTTTCGAGATCTCCGGGAAGCGAAAAGGCCCTAATCGAATGGTTGTCTAGTTTGCAAGGCTCCTACGAAAGGGAGAGCTCAGCACTCCGGGGAGGAACGAAGTGGGTGGATGAACCCAATGAAAAGAAATCCCGCGAGCTCATGACCAAGATCAACAAAAATCTTTACGAAGCCCTGGATCGGATGGCTAAACTTCCCTACCCGCTCATCAATTTGCCTGTGCATAGCGCAGAGGAACTGGTGCAGATCAGTCAACGCCTCAAGACCCCTCAGGAGCTGAGCCTTTGGTACGCTAGCGAAGCAGCGGCTCTTGCCGAGGCAAAAGAGTCTGTTCCAATACGCATTCAAAGCGATCTCACAAAGCTCAATTGGCACAAAGAGGCTGGAGCCATGTGCGAACTCTTAGGCGATCAAGAGAAAGTTAGAGAAAAGAGAAACTCAGAAGGGTTTGTAAATGATTACTTCCTTTACACTCCCGCGCTTATCTCCAATGCAAAATAATTAGTAGAAAGGAGAAAGGGGTGCCCATCCACTTTCCGGCCGAATAGGTATGCAGTGCACTTCGGCGACCACTTTTGGAGGGAAGCTAGCTAGGCAACATTCCCTTTAGGGTTAACTCGCTACCGAACCTTTTTGTTGAACTGTGTTTTGCTTCGTTGCACCCATCTCTAATTCGGCAGAAAAGTGAATGGGCACCTGAATGGATGCTTGTGGCGATTTGAGGAAAGTGCTAACACCGAGCGCGTTTTTCAATATGCACTTCACTCTTGCCAGGAGTTTCTTATGTTAGGCTTTTTTTCGATGTTGTTTTCGTTTTGCTTGTTCACTACTTCTGCCATCGCCGAACCAAAAGCCGAGATTTCCTTATCTGGCACCCACGAACTGGCTTCCTTTGAGGAGTTGCCCAAGAACGGCTTACTTCGCGTCGAAGTGATGTACGCGGTGGACGTTCCCCAGCTCGATGGTACGGCGGAAAAGGTCGAGCGCACTCGTTTGGTTTCAGTAAAGATGCCTGAACCTACGAAGCGGGACGGAAAGTTTTATTACCGTTTTTCCGAGGCTATCAGCACGGAAGGTCATGTATCCCCATTCTTGAAAATTTTGGGATTGGAACAAAAAGAAGGCGTCTATACGCGGTCGGAACGCGCCTATACTTTAAATAAAGAAACGCAGCGCGCCTATCAGTGCGATCACGACGCTGTGAAATACGAGATGATTCGGGAGTCCAAGCTTCTTAAAGAGCTAAATGATTTTCGTAAATCGAAAAACCTAAAGGAACTCAATCTCTCTTTGGAACGCATTACGCCTATTTCTCGCGGCTTTATCGAAGGAATGCGAAAACAGGACGCTTTCACTCCACAGACCGGCCGGCTTAGTTATTCAGCGGCTTATCTGATTCCGGTACCTCGCTCGGACGTGCGATATTTCGTAGATGATAAAGAAGTAGGCTTTATTGAAAGCAAAAGCCGGATCTTTGCCAATCCCAACGCTGAGGAAGCCGATATTTATATCGAAGGGGAAGAGGGTAAGACCGAAATGATCCATCTCTTCATGTTTGCCCGTTGACCAGCTCGCATCGTCCGTAGCGAATGGATAGGTGGTTTAAACGCTAGGTGCCGCAGCCGCTGCGAATGACATAGCGACTTTTTTACGACTGCGTGGCTACACCATTCCCTACCAACCCGGCCAAAACGGGCCTTGGGTCGGCGGGGACTCCGTATACGAAATCCCGCCTGCGGGTTCGCCTAGCCCGCTAAGCCCTCCAAAATAGTGGGCGATACATGGCCGTACTTTCCTTTGAATTTCTAAATTATCCGGCAAAAACGGGGATTGGGCTGGGGGAGATCAGGTTGCGAGAGTTTCTTCCACACGCTAAAATGAGCTGCGCGGCAAGGGCTAAGAGACTCAAGTTGGTGCGGGGAGAATGGATGCGTAACCGTGGAAAGGCCTTTCCGATCGGCCCAGCGTTGGTCAGTGGCCTGGGGCTAATGCTCTTGCTCCTAGCGTGTGGGTTTTCTACCCGTAGCGAAGCCTCTTGGTTACGAAAAGGGTGCCAAGCGATTGGCCTCCTTTCTGTCCGCCATGACGGGTCGTCGGAAATAGAGTTCAAAAGAAGAATTGACCGTGCTTTAACCGCTCCAGATGACGACCCGGCGTTCGAATTTAAAGTATCCGAAAGTTTAGTCGCCCTGGGCGTTGACATAAGGGGTCACGGCATCGGGCACCTAGCCCTTGACGCTGAATGCCGATCGGCCGTTTGCAGCGGGATGCGAGAATTAACCGAAATTCTCAAACTAAAAACGGATCCGCCCACCCTGGAAAAAAAACTGGCCTTATGGTTTCGCCAATACCTCCCTGATTTCACCCCCGTTTACGGCAAGGAGGCCACGGAAACGGTCATTCGGAAAAAGGGGCGCGACACACAAGAAGGTAGCAGGGGATTCATTGTTCCACCCGATGTTTATGCAGAGCTAATGCTAGACGGGAAAATAGTGATTAATGATATACACGACTTGTTCTGTCACTTGCCGATGCTCCTTGAGCCAAAGATTCGCGCCCAAGTTAACCGGCACTTCCAAATAGCTGCAAAATTTCTGCGAGATAAACCGAAGCCGTTTGAGACCATTTATGGGACTTTGCGGGACAACTACTACGAAAACTTTTTGTACTTTGACCCCCAATCCCAAACTCTGCATGGTTTAGGAGGCTTTGCTTGGGGTGTAAAGTTCGCCCTCTATGAGGCGGTCTTAAAGTGGACCATGCCGAGATATTCTGGCGGCGGCTTCGACGGAAGTTTGTTGAAAATGCATCACGGGAGCTGGGGGCAAGACAAAAGTATGCTTGATTCTCTAGACGAAGG
>JANPJT010000083.1:0-2426 GCA_031425635.1 Pseudomonadota bacterium | reverse complement strand
TGCAAACCATTTACATTAGTCAATCGATGCAGCTGGCCCGAGGGCCTTACCCAGGAGACGCTCAACCATGAAACTCAGTTTTTTTGCGCTAATCTTTACCCCACTCGTTGCTTTTGGAACGGATGAAATCACCTTTCGCGGCGAAGATACCAAAACATCGAAAGAATGTTTTTTGCGGGTCGCGAAGACCTACTTCGCCGGCAACACAAAGCTCTGGGAAGACTTTCGCGCGGACGCGAGCACGGACTACGGGCACGGCGCCGATGTCCCTGGAGAAGTCACTTTGCAAACCGATAAAGCGCAGCCAAAAAGGCTGTTTGGAAAAAATACCAGCGAAAATGAACTGGAAGTGGCGCTCGATAAGGGCCAAGAGTTTAAGAGCGCTTCTTCGTACAAACTGAAGTGGAAGCACGGCGACCACTTCCACCGGTATTATTGCGCAAAGCTCAAAGACGTCACTCAGCCGTGATGGGGATCCAGGCCGGCATTTTGCTTTTGAGTGCGTTTGCTATCCTCGCGCACGCGGAAGAAGACAGTAGCCGGTTAAGAGACATCAAAGTCCGTGCAAATGGATCGGCCAGCGTCAAAAAGCACGAGATCATCAAAACGGAAATTATCAGCGCGGAGTCTATCCAAACGCGGCGCGCGCAAACCCTTGCAGAGGCAGTGTCTAACCAGTCCGGGGTCGATGCCCAAAACGCGTGCGCGAACTGCGGCGCAAAACGCTTGATGATCAACGGCCTCAGAGGCGAGCACACGACTGTCTTGATCGATGGCATCCCGATGCATTCCGCGGTTTCCAGTTTTTACGGCATGGACGCGATTCCCGTGGTCGGGATTGAATCGATTGAAGTGTCGCGAGGGGCGGGAGCCTCCTTGATTGCGCCAGAAGCGATCGGGGGAGTGCTCAATATTGTCACGCTGAGGCCGACGGAAACGGCGCTCAAAACCGACAGCAGTGTTGGAACAGGGGGGGCCGTCTTTACTTCTCTCTTGGGCAGCGTAGTGGGCTGGGAAGGGAAGCTTCGTCTCGTGTTAGCGGGCCAACTCAGCCGGCAAGGCAACTGGGACAGTGACGGCAACGGGGTTTCGGAAGCGCCCGATCTCGCGAACCAAGCGCTTTTTCTAAAGGGCCAGTATGATCTGGAATCGGGAACGCGTTTCGATTTTCGTTACGCTAGGCAGAGTGTGGATATTCTAGGGGGAGCCACGCGAGGGGAGCGCCCCGACAGTTTCACCACCACGCAAGCGGGAGACGGCTCGTTTATCGACAATGACGTCTCGAACCGGTTTTTGGGAACGGCACCTCTAATCGCCGACGTGATCCACTTTAACCGCCAAGAAGCCTCCTTGCGGGTGAATCAATCGGTGGGCGGAATGTCGCAGCTTTCCGTGACGGGGAGTATGGCCGAGCAGTTCCAGAGAAGTCTTTACATGCACGGCTACGATTATAACAACCGTGACTTGCTCGCCATGCTCGATGCACGGTTTCTCTTTTCGCTGGGGGAGAACCATTTTCTGACGGTCGGGGGCGACTTAAAAAACGAGGAAATGAGCTCGACTTCCCAAAAGCTGTATCCGGCGATCCCTAAAGACGACTTTCTCTATCAAACGAGGGCAGTGTACTTGCAGCACGTTTGGGTCATGGGTGAAGGCCTCGAACTTTCGAGCGCTCTGCGGGTCGACCAGATGAAAGTCGACTTCCGTTCTCGAACGGCAAGAGAGTTTGATATCGACCAGGTTCTCGTAGCGCCTCGTTTTCACTTAAAAGTTGAACACACGCCGCATTGGACTTCTCGCTTGATGTACGGCAGAGGCTACCGGCCACCGCTCAGTTTTTTCGAATCACAGCATGGCCTCAATGAATTTGGTTTTTTGGTCGAAATTGATCGGATTGAAACGTCTCACGGGCTGGGGTACTCGGCTACCTACGCCGATTCCCAGTATTCGATTACGGGGTCGAGCCACTATACTTGGCTCGCGAATATGGCCTATGCGTCTGCAGACGATGGCCTAAGCGCGGCGGTCTTCCAAAACTCGAGTGCAGAGTACCGGGTTTGGGCAAACGACATTGTGTTTGCTGTGCAAGCATCCCCTGATTTGAACCTTTCTTTGAGTTTTGAAAAGTTTACTTTGCAAGACGAGTACAAGTACCGGCTTCCTGCAGCAGCGGTGGAAAACCGATTCCGTTTTGCTGCTGACTGGCACTTTGGGGATTTTGAGTTCATCAATACGTTTACTTTAGTGGGCGCACGCGACTTAAGGCAGTACCGTTACGATCAGCACTATAAAAATATCCGCCTGTTGCCGGATCCTAGCTTTCCTATGACTGACGAAATCCAAGTGTTTGAGAACAAGCGCCTTGATGCCCCTGCGTTTTTTACGTGGGATCTTTATTTGGGTTGGAAGTGGAAGTCGCAGGTAAC
>JANPJT010000082.1:0-5330 GCA_031425635.1 Pseudomonadota bacterium | reverse complement strand
GGGAGAAATCGCATCGTAAAAATACAACGAGCCTTGCCCCACTCGCTCCGCAATATCGCGCGCTAAGCTGTCCGAGGTTAACGGTCCGGTCGCGATAACAACAATGGAGTCTTCTGGAATCTGGGTAACTTCCGAACGCTCCACTTGAATCAAAGGGTGAGAGGAAAGAGTGCGGGTAATTTCTTCCGAAAAAGCGACTCGATCGACTGCGAGCGAGTTCCCTGCTGGCACCGCGTGTTTCCGGGCGAGTTTCAGCACGAACGCCCCCAGCGCAGTGAGTTCGTCTTTGAGCATGCGGGGGGCGGAACCAAACCCATCGGATCCGAAGCTATTGCTGCAGACTAGTTCCGCAAAACCCGTCGTTTGGTGCGCGGGGGTCTCTTTGACGGGACGCATTTCGAAAAGGCGTACCGGGACACCCCGTTCGGCGATTTGCCAAGCGGCCTCGCTTCCGGCGAGACCCGCCCCTATGACGACAATCGGTGCTTTCATAGAGGTGGACCTACACTAAGTCAGCGTTTAGGTCACCAAGCGTTTAGGCGGGGTTTAACCAAACTTCGCCGAAATCAAAGAGCGATCCGGAGCCAGAGTGGATTTTTACTACCTCGTAGCGATGGTCTTTTACTAGAGCGGCAAGCTCACCGCAGGTTTCTCCGTAGTAATGGATGGAGGCTGGGTGAACGGACAAAAGCACCCGGGGCCGTTTTCCGAAGTCCCCTCGGAGTAGCCCCATAGCGCCCTTGAGGGCAAATACTTCGGCCCCTTCGATATCCATTTTTATGACGTCAGGTGGTTGCTTTCGGATGTCCGCCCACTCATCGAGCGACCGGCACCGGACTTTGAGTTCCCGATAAGTCCCATCAGTTGCCGTAGAACGGATGTGGTTGTGGAAGCTGGTTCCGTTTTTGCTGTCCACTCCAAAGACAGTCTCTGGCGTTTTCCCGTCGTTGACTGCTTCCTGGAAACACTCCACGCGCTCTTCAAGTCCATTCGCCTTTAAATGGTACTTTAAATGGACGAAAGCGTCGGGTGACGGCTCCCATGCCACTACTTTTCCACTGTTTCCGACTTTGCGTGCGGCAATCAGCGAAAAAATCCCCACGTGAGCGCCTACATCCCAAACCGTGGCCCCCGGTGTGATTGAGTCTGCAAAGCTCGCGACTGTTTCGGCTTCATAGTTCGGGTCCAACGATCGCCACTTTGGTAGCACCCGCGTAGGTTCTTGGTGCAGCAGAATGCACGCGTCAATCCCCGCTGACGTTAAGAGGGCTTCCCAGGCCTTGCTAGCCCATTTTCTGAGGGGGCTATGGGAAGCAGCAAGGCTCCCTAAAGATCGCGCAAGGGGATTGAGTCTTCCAACAAACTGTTTCATCAACGCCTCACGGGGCTTCCGGTTACTGCCGTGGATCTTACCAGAGACGTTGAACGCTTTGTGGGATACTGAGTCAGGCCTAACGTTCCAGCAACCTTGACCCCCCTGTCTCCTTCTCCTAAACTCTTTATCCATGAACATAGCCTATGCTGCGGAAAACACTAACGAAGCGGCTCTCTCCATGAGCGCAATCGATATCATGCTCCACGCTAGCCCGGTGGTGCAGTTCACTCTGCTGATCCTCATTGGCTTCTCCGTGATTACTTGGGCCATCATTTTTTTCAAATGGGGCACTTTAAAGCGGTGCTCTTTAAACACTGAAAACTTTCTCGAGACTTTCTGGAGCGGGAAAAGCATGGATCACATCTATGCGGAAGCGAAGAAGTACAGCGGCTCGTCGGTCGCCAAAGTGTTTCAGTCAGGCTACGTGGAGCTGCAGCGTTTGATGGAGCGAGAACGGCAAAAGCAGCCCGCTTCCTCCACTCCTGCGGACGTCCTTAGGATGGCTCCGCCCGAATCTTCCATCACTAATTTGGAACGCGCAGTGAGTCGAGCAAGCCGCAGCGAAAGCATCCGGCTCGAGCGGTCCTTAGGTTTTCTTGCTACCACCGGAAGCACTTCTCCGTTCATTGGCCTTTTCGGAACGGTTTGGGGCATTATGACCGCTTTTCAGAACATTGGAGCGGCAGGCGGAGCAAGCCTTGCAACGGTGGCGCCAGCGATTTCAGAAGCGCTGATTGCGACTGCGGTGGGTCTTGGCGCTGCAATTCCGGCGGTTATGGCCTACAATTACTACACGCACCAAGTCCGTGCCTTGAAAGCCCAGATGGAGAATTTTGCGAGCGATTTCCTCAATATCGTGAAGCGGAACTTCCTGGCTAACTAGAAAAGGCCCTTTATGGCATTCAGTTCTGGATCCGGCGACAACAACAACCTGCCCGTTGCTGAAATCAACATCACGCCGCTTGTCGACGTCATGCTCGTTCTTCTCGTCATTTTTATGGTGACTACTCCCATGATGGAAAGCGGCGTGCCGCTCCAGCTTCCCCGCGCTTCCGCTAAAGCGTTGCCCAAGGCAGACAAGCCGGTAACGCTGAGCATTACCAAAGAGACGCGAGTGTTCATTAACAAAGAGGAAGTTCCCTATTCTCAGCTTCGCAATCGGCTGAAAGAGTACTTTAAGTCGAGGGCCCGAAAAGAAGTCTTTATCCGCGCCGATGGTGAGCTTGCGTACGCGATTGTGGCAAAGACCATGGCGACTGTAAAATCAGCGGGGATTGATAAGATTGGCCTGGTAACGCTCCCCCCCGAATCTGAACCTGTAGCCCCCGAATGAGCAGCGATACACTCCAGAATAACTTCGTGCAAATCCCGCGAGCCGCGCTGATAGCTTCGATTATTTTGCACCTCATGGTTCCCACAGGTTGGCTAACCGTAAAGGCCCTGGAAGCGCTTGGGATCTCGGTTTTTCCGAAAACTTCGATCAAAGACGTCTATCAGGAATACGTTCAAGTGGATCTGGTGGGGCTTCCCGATATCTCCATTCGGGATCTAGAAAAGCTAGACCCCTCTCTTCCAGAAGTAGAAGCCCCTGCGGAAGTGCAAAAAGCTGCGGAAGATGACTCGATGGCGTTGGAAGCCTTAAAGCAGGCGGCGGTCGAAAAAGAAAAAGCCGAAGAAAAATTGAAAAAGGCTGCGCGCGAAGAAGAAGAAAAGAAAAAAGCGTTGAAACAAATCGAAGAAGAAATGAAACGCGAGCAAGCGTTAAAAGCTCTTTCGCAAAATAAGGAGCGAGGGCGTCCAAAGTTGAAGGGAAATATCCTGTCAAAAGGCACTGCCACCGTCGGCGGTATTGGAACTCCCAAAGACCAATTCACGGCCATCATTATGGCCAAAATTAAAGAGAAGTTTTACATCGCGCCTACTCAACGAAACCGAGGCCTCAACAATGCCATCCATTTGGAGCTCTACCCGACGGGCAGAGTGCGTTCGAAACGTTTCGTGAAAGCTTCAGAAGACTCATTTTTTGACTCAGGAGTGATGCAGGCCATTAGCGAAGCTGAGCCTTTTCCGATTCCCGAGGACCTCTCTTTGTTAGAGGGCGGGATCACAGTGCGATTTAAAGCGGAGGAATAGATGAAAGCGACGAACGTATTTTTTCTCCTAGTGTGTCTACCGACTCTGCTGTGGGCGGACATTGACATCACCATCAGCGGAGCAAAAGTCCGAAGGCCTAAATTGGCAGTGAGCGAAATTCGCCCCTTGGCTGCTCCGGCCGATCCCGCCTTAGTGCAGAAAGTACAGCAAGAGCTAAACTCCGACCTAGAGCTCGCGAATATTTTTGATGTGATGCCTCGAGGGACTTACTCCGCCGTCGATGGTGCTAGCGCACCCAACATGGAAGAAGCGAAGAAGCTTTCTTTGTCGTTTTTTCTGCGGCTCAACTACCAAGTGACGGCCGGCAAGCTTTCCCTGGACGCGACACTGTATGATGTGGCGGGCGACAAGAAAGTGTTTGCAACGCGGTACCAGTTTTCGTCGGCCCAGTATTATCGGCTGGTGCATGCGCTCACCGAAGACATTATGCAGGGTGTTGCCGGAGAGCGAGGGCTGTTTTTCAGCAGGATTTTGATGGTCTGCCAGCCCGCAAAAAAAGTGAAGAGCCCTCCAAAAGATATCTATGTGGCCGATGCGGATGGGAGAAACCTTATCCAGCTGACAGACGACAAAACTATTTCGGTTTCGCCATCGTGGCTCCCGGACGGGAAAGCAGTCAGTTACACTCAATACGATTGGGTTTATGGCGGTGGGATCCGAAAAAAAGGCACGGTCTTAAAGAAACATAACCTGATCACCGGCCGGCGCACGATGCTCTCTGCTCGCGAAGGCATGAACAGCGGTGCGGCCTGGAAGCCTGACGGATCGAAAGTAGCGGTGACTTTAAGTTTCACCGGTCGCCCCGAACTTTACCTTTTGGATCCGTTGACGCCCACCAACCCGGAGCCTTTAAGCCGGAACATCCAGTGGTCAAAAGTAGGGGGCGGATTTCAGGCTACCAACGTCAACCTGCTCTTCGAAGTTGAGCCCAGCTGGTCCCCGGACGGTAAACAAATGGTGATATCGAGCGCCCGCTCTCGCCACCCCATGATTTATGTCGTCGATATGGTTTCCAAAGTAGCGCGCCAGCTGACGTTTGCCGGAATCTACAATGCGTCTCCGGCATGGTCTTCAAAAGGAGACAAGATCGCTTTTGCGGCCCAGCGATTGGAAGAGGGCAACTTTGACCTGTACCTCATTGACCCGGACGGCAACAATTTGAATCGGTTGACGGTGGGGGATCGAACGGGCCGTCGCAAAGTGAACAGCGAGAACCCGAGCTGGGCGCCGACGGGTCGCCACATCGCCTTTAGTGCGAACGAAGGGGGAACGTACGCTGTCTACGTGATGACGACAGACGGGAACGTCGTAAGGAAAATCTCTCCGCCGAACCAGCAGTGCATGACCCCTTCGTGGGGGCCCAAAGAGGGTTAAGGCTTGGTCCTTCCGCGGGGTTTAGACACTTCCTCGTCCTGTAACCAGGTGTCCATCCACTTTTCGGCCGAAAAGTAGCCTGGTACCTGGAAGGCCTCGGCATTGTCGCAGCTGGCTGGATATTGCGCGCGATGTGGGTTGTGGTTTTGGGGGTCGCTAGTGCTTGGTCCTTCCGCGCGGTTGAGTCTCTTGCTCGTCCCGTGGCTCACCGCCCGCTTGGAACCCTACGCCCTTCGGCTACGGGTCTGTTTTCGGAATTGGGGAAGGGCGTTTCTTGGTATTTGGCTTTGAGAGCTATGTTGGACTTTGACAGTCTTCTTGGAATGGTTCTTTAAGTTTTGCTCGTTGGTAGAACGGCCATTTTGTTCTTTTTATCGTCGATAGAATTGTTTTTTTTGTTGCCTTCGGATCTCTGATTACATACATA
>JANPJT010000081.1:0-15160 GCA_031425635.1 Pseudomonadota bacterium | reverse complement strand
AAAAAGTGGGAGCGAGCTACGAGGCACAGATCCGTTTCGCAGCAACGCTGAGCACCGCCGAAGCGCAAGGGTTCGCCGAGTCAGTGCGCTTTGGGATGCGCGAGGCGGAACGCTTTTCGTCAGCTCCCGGTGACAAACTGGCGAAAGCAGTGGCGGTCAAAACACAGCCAGTCGTCTTCAAGTTTATCCAGCCCGGAGCGCAGAGTTCGCAGCCGGACACTCAAACCCAGAAGTCTGCCGACGCACTTTCAAACCAATTCTTTAGAACGCGGCAGGCAATCCCCGGAAATCGCCCCGAGGCGGTGGGCAAAACGTTGGCTGGCAACTTGGAGCTAGGAACGCTTCCAGACGGAGAACACCACGGCGTGGTTTTCGTTCAGCAATTGGTGGGTCAAACCCCGTCGGCAACGGACACCGATATTTCCGTACGCCACTTGATCCGGTGGCACGCGAAGATCCAAAATGGGAAAGTTTACGTTGAGATCCAAAACGGAAAGTATTTTGCAAGTGACGCTGGTTTAGAAATCGCAGCGCCTTCTTGGGATGGGACCGTCCGACCCCACCGCGTCACGCTTTTAAAAGACGAAGCGGTAATCGATGGCAGCGTCTACCCCAGCGGGAATGCCCGCCTTGGAGCTGTCTATCCGGAGAAAGCGGCGACGCTGATGACTCAAGACAAAAAAGAGTTCCGCAAAGAGTTCACACCACGTGAACGGATCCAAACTTTCCTGAACCAACGGCGAGGGCGTTAGACTCTTTCAAGCCGATGAAAGTTACTCAGCTCGTCCGAACTTGAATGTGCCATTCTTTCTCCTCGGCACTTGAGCGCCGCGGATTTGCCTAAAAAACAGGCACTACGCACAGGTTCGGGTGACTAGTCGGTATACACGGCAAGTCAGTGACTTCTATCCCGTTTTCACTGCCGGTACAGTGAGTATTCCTTTTGTGGGGAAACCGAGGGTGCCCCGCCCCTTCCCAGTCGAACTTCCTAATAATCCCATGTACTTATAAGGCTGCCTCGGGGCCTACCCTGGAACCGGCTTTGCATTTGATGGAAGCACTATGCGAACGCTATCTACCTACGCGCTTTGTTTTTTCGCTCTTTCTTCAACTCCTTTTGAGTCGATCCGGGCCGAGACAGCCCAAGATAAACAGGCCCAAGCGGAAAAAATGGCGGACGAATTCTTTCGGAAACAATCGGGCAAGTTTTACAAAAATGGGACCCAATTGCTGACGTCTACGCCGGCGCAACAAAAGGCCTATATTGCGATAGCGAAAGAAGTGAGAGAAGCCACTTATAAGGAACTTCGAAGTAGCGATTTCCCGCCTGAGGTGGCCGCGAAAGCCATTGATAATGTGATTTTGAATTCCCCGATTATTCGAGACCCTTGCAAAGGATTCCTACCAGACCAAGTCGCCACCAATCAATTCAGGGACGCCTACGCCGTACGCGTTCAACGGGAAAAAGAACGGGAGAAAGGCAAAGTTCCAGCACCTGGCGATCCTGAAGCGGAAGCCCTCGTGAACAAGTACATCTGCCCAGACGGAAAGCGGGTCATTGCAGGGCTCGGACTTTTCGATCCAAAATCCGTGTCGGAAACTGTCGAGGTGCCAGCGACCCCGGCTCCAAAACCTGACGCTGCAACAGAAACAAAGCCCCCTGCAACTGCACCAGAAAAGACGCCTCCTGCCACAGCCACCGCGGAAAAAACGCCCCCCGTGGAAACCGTTGTCGAAACAAAACCAGGACCCTCGGCTTCCCCCGAAACGAAACCGAACGTGGCGGTGCCGGGGAATGCCGTTGTGCAAAAGCCCCCCGTACCACCAAGCTCTTTGCCCAACGGGACCGACGAAACCGCAAAACCTTCCGACCCGCCTTCGTACGGCCCTTCGAGCCCGCAGATCGTTTTAGATTCGCCAGAAAATCACTCAAGGGGTTCGGCGCACACTGGCGACGCGCTTTTTCGATTGGCATTTGAGCCCCCGCCCCACCCAGGAGCGCAAACCGATCGGCCTGCGCCTGAAAAGCCTCCGGAGGCGTCTCAGATCCCTGCAGAAGCAGCGCAAAATCTGTCGACTGTCAAAGGCGCACTGGATGAAAAAGTGGCTCATGGAGAGATCGATCGCAACGTAGCGGCAGCGCTACTCACGAATCTTCGATCCGCGTTAAAAACAGAACCCGATTTACTCCGTGCTTTGGGCACCGTGCATGAATCGCTGAGGACGTCCCTTACGGCTGGTACTGATCTGAAAGGGGGAAGCACTTTTGGCGCACCACCTTCTCCAGCGGCTCTTTCCCCAGCCACTTCCAGCGCGGCGACGACTCCGCCAAAGCCCCTAGTGGCTTCCGCAGGGGTTAACCCACCCTCCGGCTCGACTTTAGCAAACGCTCCCAGCGTCGTCGTCGTGGGAAGCGGTACGGCTCCTTACGCTGCGGGCGACGGGATCGCTAAAGGCATTCTTTCGAAACTTGCGGCAAGCAATGCGCCGGTGCCGACAGAAAAAACCAACGGAAAAACCAAAGTGGGCGAAGGCTCGAGCCTTCTTGTCAAATCGGCGATGGCCTTAGGTGAAAAAGCCTCCGGACCGAGCGCGGTCCCCTTACTGCCGTCGAAAGCTTTCACGCGGTCGGCGCCCGCACGCAGAGCCACTCCCAAGGCCCCGCCCAGCAGCATCAACCAAGCGATTTCCCAGATCGCGCAACTCCTTTCGCGCTCCGCGATCGGCGACGCATCCAGCCCGAGAGCCATTGCGAGCACTCATGGAAAACTCGCTTCCCCCTTGGACGGCGACCCGCTCACGGTGCTAGCCCTCGCGGGAGCCCCCCTAGAAAACGAATCGTGGAATGAAGGGTTCGACAGTGATTTCTTGGGGTACGGGATTGGTGCGTTTGTGACTAGCTTTACCGCCTTTTTAGGCGGCTTTGGGTTCTGGTACCGGCGTCGCAATCAGCGGTCTGCAAAGTAAAAAGGTGAGAAACAACAGAGGCTCCACAAAAAGGTACTTGAACGTCACCGGAACAAAAAGCAGGAACCAAGCGTAAGCAACGGTCCCCGCCCCCACCGCCCAAAGTGTGTCGTGCCGATTCGACTTAAAAACCCAAAAGCAGCAGGCGGCCAACCCTGCGACTTGCAAAGGCAGCTGCAGCCAAAGCGCGTCGAACATGCTTAATAGCCCGCTCAGCCCATACCAAGAAAGGCGTTCTTCTAAAGGCACGGCGAGCGAAGCGTAAAACGTGAGGCCGCGAAAAAAACCGGCGGGGTCAACCCGTACAAAGGGCAACGCGATCGCTAGCCCCCCGGCGATTGCGAACCCCAGGGACTTCGCGAAACGGCCTCGATCGGTTTTGGCAAGCCAGACCCAATAAGGGATAAACAACAAAACCGCGGGCTGGCGGCACAACAAAACAAAGGGGAGTGCCAATGTCGCAACGTTAAATTTATCGCGGCAGATGGCCCACAAAAAAAGAGAATAGAACAGCCAGTAAGGCCCCGTCTGGATATCGTACACATCGCGGATAGCTTGTTTAGAAAACACATGGAGCGCCATGACGGCGATAAAAAGGGCGGCCGAAGGGCCGAAACCCCACCCAAAAAAAGACCTCCTCTGGAGAAAACAATCGGTGAGGAGCAAATAAAAAACTAGATGGGCCGTTAAGTTCAAATACCGAATGTCGATCCCGGCCAAGTAAAAAGGAAAGTACGATCCCCAAAGCACCGGCCAGTAAACGCGCACGATCTCTTCCCCGGTGTCTAGTCGAACAGACCCATAGGGACTTGCACCGGAAAGAAAGTCCCGGAGTTGAGTCATCACTGCCGGCAACATATCGGCCCGCCATGGATCCATGGGGTACGCCTTTAGGGCGTTCACCCGCAGAACGATCGCTGCCACTACGAGGAGCGACCACACTGCGAAGAAAACCCCGAGCCTGAACGGAGGCGTCGAGCGGTCGTTCGAAGCTCGCTCGCGAGTGTTCGCAAAAACGCTCGCAGCAATCAGGATAAAAATGGCCGATCCCACCAACGGGCCGTGAGCGAGTCCCCCACCCCAGGCAGTGAAAAGGGCATTGAAACTACCGCCCAGCCCTTTCACCATAAAAACGATCGCGGCGAGGCAAACCAAGGTGCCCCGGTATTGCCCGCCCGCGAAAAACGGGTGACAGGTGTGAAAAGTTCGAGGGCTCATGCTTAGCAGGAGTAGCATAGCCAGTCAGAATAGTCAGCGCCGCCACTCTGCGCTTTCAATCGACAAGGTGAGGCTACCGGCCGAAAACCCAAGAGGTGAGATACCGTGCGCACCGACTTAAGATAGGCAGAGCCCTTCGATCGAACCCATCCTGCCCAACGGAAGAAGCCTTCCAGTTTCGCAGTTCTTTCCTGAGTGCTGCGGCGAACCGGGAACGCGCATCGCAAACTTCGAGTATTTGGGTCACCCATTCGCGCCTTGCGGCCCAATCTCCTAGCGGCAAGTTTCCCGCCACTCCGTAATAGGCAGCGCGCCCCCAGGCGGTGTCTGGCCCTAGAAGAGCGAGCTCCTTGAGCTTTTGCAGCCGCTCGGGATCTATCGAAAGCTTCGCAATCACTTCCGCGCGAAGCCCAGGGTCCAAAGTGCCGTCTTCAACAGCCCTTTCCTCCAGCCTTCGCTTTAATTTCGACGCGGGGTAGGACGGAATAGAAGCAAGCGTCCGAAGGAGGACCCCCGGCGGGTCGTAGGAAGAAATCGCGTTAATGACCACGTCGATCGAACTTTGCGAAACCGTCTCCCTGAGGAGGGTGTCGAACGTGGGGCTGGTATCGAAGGAAAGTCCGTCGCTGAGGATTTGGGGAAGTGCGGCCTCCAAAAACTCGGGTTCATTGCGGAGGCCGGGAGATTCCAAATAGTGCTTGAGCAACGCCGACGGTTCGCTCGCACACATTGCCTCGACGCTCGTAAGAGAAGGGGTTAAGTGCATAAGCCCGTGGGCCGCATGGTGGCGGGGGCTCCGCAGCAAATGGGTTAAGAAAGCATATTGAACGCTGCTCGGTAGCGAAGCCACGAAAGAGATCACGCGCGGCCGCGCGCTACGGGCCACGAGGTGGTTCAGCACAGCCGCCAGAGAAGCCTTCGATAGCGCGCCGTCGCCCTCGAACTCGAGGCGCCCCGTATCGAACCCTTTTTCCAAACGGAGCACTTCGATAAAACTCTCTTTGGTGTCGCCAAAACCCGAGGGGCAAATAAACAGGAGAGCCAAAGCCGCGGTTAGAATCGAACGCAAGATTCACCTTAATTCTGAGAAAGCGGGGAAGATTAGCACAGCGGTAAAGAAACGGACAAGCAGTTAGAAACTTAACCCGACGTCTAAAACAACGATCGGTTTAATCCCGGCCGAGGTCAGCACGGTGTTTTGAAAGGCAGGGTCGCCGAGGTACTGAAGGCCGGCCCCTACCCCAATATTGAATCCCAGGTCCCAGTAGCCCCGCCAGCCCACCGTGGCAAGCCCCGCAAAAGCAGTCGCCGATTCGGGAGGGCTGGCCCCGCTCACTGAAATCGCTGCAATGCCCCCACCGAGCTGGACCCACAGCCCCCGGAAGTATTCCTGTGAGTAGTAGTTGACGGTGGCCATGCCGCCAAAGGCAAGCAGCGTGTTCAGTTCGTTGGAGTAGTTGAAAAACAAGCCGGTAAGGCCCAAGGAAATCGTTGGAGCGACCGCGACCTGAAAGTTCACGACGGGGTAAAAAAAGTTGGTCCCCGCAACGCCGCCCAAAGCCACATTCGCAAAGTGGGTGTCGCTGTCTTCTGCTTCGGGCACCGAGTTTATCAAAGGCGCCGCAGCGCTTTGGCCACCGGGAACCGCCTGGTACTTACTTACCACGCGGTCGCCAGCCAAAATATCGTAGTTGGGCTGGTCAAGTCGGACAATCGCGCCCTTCACGGCGACTTTCACGACAACGCCGCAGGCCACTTCTCTTGCTCTTTGGAGCACGCAAACGCGGTCTTTTGCTTTCCATTGCCGGGAGTCGTCATGGGTTATCGCAAAATTGAGAGCGTCTTTGCCCACTCGCAGCACTTCGGACGCAAAGAGAGGCCCTGGAACGGCTAAAAGAAAAACAAGAATGTACGCTCGCCAGGCCATGGTTCGTCTTTATACGGATCGGACGAACTTTGGAGGGGCTTAAGGGAGTAAAAAGCTCCGCCCGAAGAATGGCAGATTAGCCAATAATACCAACTGGATAGGAGGTCCCGGACCGCGCCCAGCGAAGGCTTATTTTGTGTGGCAAGCCCTTAGCTTCATTTGGACATCGCTGGACCACTCGTTCGCAAACCCCTTCACGCAAGTCGAAAGGTACCGCACGTAGTCGTTATAGACCGTGTCGCCCCAACGATCTCGGATGGTGGTCTCATGGAGCTGGAGCCGGCGGAGCCACTCGGCAGTGGTTTTCCCGTAGCTTTCCCGCTGAGTCCTGAGCTCAATCACTTCCCAGTAGGGCCGCACTGCCGCTACCAGTTCTTCCAGCCGAGGGTTTAACCCCCCTGGAAAAATGATGTCCGCTGTAAACTGCAAATCCGCAAGATCCTGGCGGGTTCTGGGAACGCGGTCGCGCAAAATCGCTTGGAACCCGAAATGGGCCCCAGGCTTTACCCACGAAGCGCACTTGCGGAAGTACTCTCGGTAGATCTCCACCGCCTTGCCTTCTTTGGCTTGGGCAGGGCTGCAAAGGTGGTCAATCATTTCGAGAGAAACCAGCGCATCGTACTTTTCGGCAGGCTCATAATGGGCGTAATCGCAAACGAGCGTGGTGACCCCAGGCAGTTTACGCCGCTCAATTTCTTGCTGTTGGGCAGTCGACAACGTGATCCCGTGCGCGCGCTTCACGCCTTGCAGGGAAAGGTACTCCAGCATCGCCCCCCAGCCACAACCGATATCGAGGACTAGGGAATCTGTTCCCACTTCCGCATACTCGCTTAAAATGCGCGCTTTATTTGTTTGGGCCTGTTCCAACGTCTCTTGGCCCGTCACGTAACTTGCCGAAGTGTAGTGCATGTTTTCATCCAGCCAGAGCCGGAAAAATTCGTTGGATACATCGTAAGAAACTTCAATTTCGCGCTGCGTGCTGGTCATGGGCCTCTCCCGTTAGGACTAATCAATCAACCGCTATTCTTACGATATCCCGAAACGCGTGGGTAGAACAAATTTTGCGGGCTTCGAAAAACGCGCTGCGAAGCATCAGGCCAAGCCTTTGCCAAAACTTTGCATTCTTGGTAACTGGGAACCAGTCCCTGAGCTGAGTAAAGAGTGAGCCGTCCGAGGGAGCCGAGAAGTGCAAGTCCTATTCACCGAGTGAGCGCGCTGATGAAACGTGAGATGGTCCAAATTGCAAGAGGGTGTTTATGCGCCTTCGCTTTGGTGGCAGCGCCGTGCCAACCGTCTTCCGAAACCACCCGCCAAGTCCAACCCTTCTTTTTTTCCGCGCCCGCGCAAGCAACGCTTCTGGTAAACCGCGGGCAAGCCGTTTCAAATGCGAAGCTGGTCGCTTTTATCGACAATCCAACGCTGCAAACCACGCTGGTTACCGCTCTGCCAGAGACCTTCGATTCTGCGAGCCATGTGGTGGTTTTGTTCACCGGCGTGGGTGGCAACGTTGCTCGGTGGGGCTCGACTTCTGAGTCGACACTTACTCTCGGGTTTACGATGGTTAAAAAAGGGATCTACCCAGTGTTCCTAGAGCACCCAGTCTACTACCGCGCGAGGCAAAACGGCTTCGAAGCAGAGCGGCATCAGCTCGTTCTGAAGCACAGCAAGCTTTCATTTGAACTAGAAAGTTTTACGTCGACCCTTGAAAGCATCGTGGAAGCTATCCCGCGCGATGCAGCCGGAAATCTCTCGAAGAAAGTTTGGCTCATGGGGCGGTCCAACGGAACTAACCGGATCCTAGAATGGCTAGACAGGCTCCCTACGTTAGACGCTCGGGCCCAGCGTTTAGCCCAATCGCTTTCGGGAGTTCTAGTGACCGGCATTGTCAGCCCCGACCGGAACCGCTCCTTCTTTTGGCAATCCGCCGAACACTTAGAGGCGCAGCAAGACCCCGAAGAATCGGATCTCATCGCCATGGCGCTAGACCACGCCACTGCCGACCAAATGCGCTGGGCTTCAAAGCAACCAAGGCGAAACCTGCTGCCCCTACCACCCATTGTTGCCATCGCTTCGAAACAAGACGCTTATTTCCCTCTCGAGCTCCAAGTCGAAGCCATTCAAACATTCTTTGAAAACCACCCTAATGCGTCGATTGATTTGCTGCTCGCGCCCAGTCGCCACGACCCTTCGGCGAGCTTCTCACTCAGCGACGGAAAGGTTGTGAAACAAGGAAAGCTGATGAAAGAAGTCCTAGAGGGGTACGTCTTGAAGGGCCCTCGCCCTCTTGGGATGAGAACGATTGAGCTGCCCCACTTTTCCAGCGCCGCGCCCTGTGCCGAAGTGATTGCTCACTTCGAATCCTTCAAAGCAACGCTTGCGCCCCTCGTAGAGCACCCGTAACCTAGTCCCAAAGGAATTTTCCTCCATGGCACCAACGCGCGACCTCTGGCTGGTACTCGGCAACCAACTCTTTTGCGAAAAAAAAACCCGGGCGATCCCCGCGTGCCCCGTTTTCATGGCGGAATCCCAGGACCTTTGCACCCACTTCAAATACCATAAGCACAAAATCATCCTATTTCTTTCCTCGATGCGGTCCTACGCCGAGGCGCTTCAGGAGCGCGGCTTAGCGGTGCACTATTGCCGGATAGAAGAAGACCCCGAAAGTTCCTTTCTGGACAAATTGCGTGGCTATTTGAAAAAACACCCCACGGATCGGCTGCACGTGTTTGAAATCGAGGACAAGTTTTTTGAAAAAGCGCTGTCCGACTTTTGCCGGAAACACTCGATTGAATTGATTGTGCACGCTTCCTCGTTCTTCTTGACCCCTCGGAGTGAATTCAAAAGCTACCTCGATGAAGTCAATAAACCGTGGATGAAAACTTTTTATGAACGGCAAAGGCGCCGCCTGGATATTCTGTTAGAGCCCAACGGAAAGCCAGCGGGCGGGAAATGGAGCTTGGACGAAGACAACCGGAGCAAGCTTCCCAAAGGCATCGAGCTCCCGGAGAGCCCTAGCTCTCCCAAAACTGCGTTCACCGAAACCGTCATCGCGGCAGTCGACCGCTATTTTCCGGATCACCCCGGGAAGTCGTCGGACTTTTGGCTGCCCACGACGCGCAAAGGCGCGCTCGAGTGGATGAGCCGATTTTTTGAAACCTGCTTTGAGGGCTTTGGGCCGTATGAAGACGCGCTCAGCACGCGATCGCCTTTTGTTTTCCATTCGGTCTTAAGCCCGCTCATCAACCTGGGGCTGATCACCCCGGACGAAGTCGTGAAAGCTGCGCTGCGGCCCGCCAAAGTGCCTTTGAATTCGAAAGAAGGTTTCATTCGGCAAATGATCGGGTGGCGCGAATTCATCGGCGGCATTTACCAAAACTTCAGCGAGCAACAAGACAAAGCCAATTTCTGGGGCCACGAGCGGCGCTTGGGAAAGGCCTGGTACAATGCAACCACCGGGATATTCCCTCTGGACCACGCCATCCAAACCGTGAACCGCTACGGCTATTGCCACCACATCGAACGCTTGATGGTTTTGGGGAACCTATTTCTCCTTTGTGAAGTGGAGCCGCGCCAAGTACACCGCTGGTTCATGGAGCTTTTTGTGGACTCCAGCGACTGGGTCATGGGGCCTAACGTGTACGGGATGGCTTTGTTTAGCGATGGGGGCATCTTTTCAACGAAGCCCTACATTTGCGCTTCAAACTACTTACTGAAAATGAGCGACTACCCTAAAGGGCCTTGGTGCGAAGAAGTGGATGCGCTTTTCTGGAGCTTTTTAGAAAAGCATTCTGAATTCTTTTCAAAGAACCCAAGGCTGAATATGCTCGTTAAAACGTACTCAAAAAAAGAAGCGTCGCTCAGGCGAAAGAACCAAGACCTCGCTGAAAAAGTGCGTTTGCGGCTCAGCGCGTAACCTAGAGGAACCATGGAATACAGCTTTTTGGGCAATAGCGCCGTAGAGTGGGCCAAATCATTGGGCCTCGGATTGTGCGTTTACACACTGCTCTCGTTGAGTAAACAGATCACGGTTCGAAAACTAAAAAGCCGAAAGTCGGTTTCCCAAATCGATTTTTATGGGGCGGCACTTTCCGTTCTCGCTAAAACCAAAGCTTCCTTCTTGATCTCGGTTTCGCTCCTTTGCGCGAGCCAAGCGCTCGTGCTTCCTGAAAAGCCCCAAAACCTTATCGGGAAATTCGTTTTCACGGTGCTCCTTTTGCAAACGGCGATCTGGGTAAGCACCGCAATTCGCTTTTTTGTGGAGCAAGACGCTCGCATCAGCATCGACGGCGCAAGGGCCCAATCGATCCGGGCGCTCGGCTTTCTTGGCAATCTCGCGGCCTACGTGCTCCTCATTCTTTGGGGTCTCGACACGTTTGGCGTCAACATCAACACTCTCATTGCAGGCCTTGGCGTGGGGGGGATAGCGGTGGCTCTTGCGGTCCAAAATATCCTGGGCGACCTTTTTGCTTCGCTGACGATTGTTTTGGATAAGCCTTTTGTGTACGGCGATTTTATTACCGTAGGGGAGTACAAAGGGACCATCGAAAAAGTGGGTTTGAAAACGACTCGAGTACGTAGCCAATCCGGCGAGCAGCTCATTTTTCCTAACGCTGACTTGCTCCAAAGCAGGATCCGCAACTACAAGCGCATGCAGGAACGGCGCTCGCTCTTTACGTTTTACTTAGCGCTCGACTCGGCGCCATCTCGCTTGCGGGCATTGCCGGGGGCTATCGAAAAAATCATTCAGAACACCGAGTCCGTGCGCTTTGAGCGCGCCCATTTGTCGAGGATTACGCCGGCTGGATTAGAATTCGAAGTCGTTTATTGGGTTCTGACTCCCGATTACGGTTGCTTTGCCGATACCCAGCAAACCGTCACGCTCGAGCTTCTCGAACTATTGCAAAAGGAGAAACTGGCTTTGGCCGTTTCTACAACGAACGATGGGAAGGGCACGGCTCAAATCCCCAGTTCGACTTGAAACCGTCCGCCCCAGTAAGCAAAAGTCGAAGCTCCCACAGTTTCCTCTTGGGTCCAGGAAAGATCGCCTTGGATCTTTACCCGGTGGCCCGAGAAATACTTATTGAGTCCCAAAGTCGCTTGCGTTTGGCGCGGCGTGAGCGTTTGCACGGCAGCACCAGGGAGTATCCAAGACACTCGGCCGACCGCTTCCCAGGTTTCCGAAAAGAAGGCTCCACTTTGCAAAAGCAAACCTTCGCCCGTTGTGACAAAGAGCCGGTCGACCGCTGAAACCACCGGGTTCGGGCAATCTCGGCGCATATACTCTGCGTAGAACGAAAAGCCTCTCCACTTGAAAACCGAGTCCGCGAAAGTGGTTTGAAACGATCGCGCAGAACTGAGCGTCTGGCCTAGCTGCCCCCCCGTGCGCTTCGCCCGGTCGTTGTGGAGCACGCCCAACCCCAGCGCTAGCTTCGGCCTGGGCTCCCGCTCTAAGTCGCCTTCGAAATACTCGCCGCTTTTCTTAAACTCTCCTAAAGGCAGCGCTTCAGCTCTTGCTGTGTAGCTCAAGCCCGTGTCTGAATTCACCGTGCCGCGGCCTTCTCCACTGGAAATAGCGAGCTTCAGGCTAAAGGGCTCGGCAAAGAAATGCGCTTGCGCACCGAAATCGCGATCCAAAGTAAACACTCGGTTTACCGACGAGCGATCGATCATTTGCATTTCGCCCGAAGACACTACGCGCTGGCGGTTGCCGGGGAGTTTGGCGAGCCCAAAAACAAAGTGCGCCCAGGGGGCAGCCTTCCAAAGAATGGAAGCGTCGCGGAGCACGTTGGGAAACGCAGAGTTGTCCCAGTCCATGTCCTGCCGAGAAAAAGAAAACTGCAGGGTGTAAAGGAGCTCCGGAGAAAGCAGCTGGCCGGTCACGCGAAGCCGCACGCGCCTTACTTGGGGCGAAATCACCGGCGCAGAAGTCGCTGTCTCCCCGGTCCAGGAAACCAGGTTCTGCATTCGAAAGCGCAGATTCATCTTGAAGGGGTTGTCGGGTCGGGTGAACTCGATGCCATGGCCCCACCCGACACTCATTTCAGCCGGGGAGGCATGGCAAACAGAAACTTGGAACAGTACCGCTAAAAAGAGCCTCATACGGCTATTTCGCCGTTTCAGGAGTCAGCGGCAAGGGATTAATTTTTGGCTAACACTCACTGGAGTTTCAGAGTGCTAAACCAGATATCAATGACTTGGCGTGTGTAAAATTTACCTGCCGGCGACCGAAGCTGGTACGTCGAACGCTGGCGGGTCTCGTTCCCGTGAGGGTCAATTTCGGCCGAATCCACGTAGCCCAAGTCGATGGACTCTAAGTTCACGCGGCTAAGGCCCATCAACTCTCCGGAGTCAGAAACCCCGTCGTGGTTGCGGTCTACCCAGAGTTTGAGCTCGTTCCAATCGGCGTCGCCTCGGTCAAAGCGGCCGTTCGCATTGGAGTCCAAGTCGGCGAGCGCCAGGAATCCATTGCGGGCTTTCGCTCCATTTTTTAGAACCGTCGCAGAACCGAAGAGTTCCCGGCCCGAGTCGATGAAGCCATTTCCATCCACATCGCGCACGAGCAAAGCGTCGTCGAGGGCGGCAGCCCACGCTGTCAGCACTGGCTCGCCGTTGCCATCTAGGTCAAAAACAACGCCTGATTCCGCAGCCGAAAACTTCAGGCCGTCGCCGCTCAGATCCAGCACCAGCGGGCTTATCTGCATTTCGCACAACCTTGGGTCTTCTCGAAGCGTTCGCGACCGGCCATTCCAAACCAGAAGGTTCAGTTTGGAAGGGATTCGGCTGAGGCGGAACCCGCTCGATTGCGCCAAAAGTTGGTTACTGGTTTTTTCGCCTTCGCATAGACCGTCTTGGTTCGTGTCGTCGCACACGCGAGCGCTCACGTAGAGGCTACTCCAGCTCTGAGGGAACCAGGTACGAATTTGGCTCAGCCGTAAGCTAAGGCGCGTGCGGTGTTTTCCTTTAAGCAAGTCTACCCGCTCAAGGTCCTCGGAGCCAAAAAGGTACGTGCGCGCGCTGGAACTGGCTTTGCCCAGTAGGATGTTCACGAGCTGCGACTCCACCGGGTGGGGGAGGCTCCCGCCCATCGACGCAAGGCTGCGAGTGTTCGGGGCGCGGACACAAGCTGAAATATCCGATTCGAAAGTGAGAATGGGGCGCCTTGCTTCTTCAAAGAAGACGAACCCCGGGAAAGCAATCAGGCTTCGCCGTGCAGAGCAGACTCGGCTCATTTCCACGTCGATCGAAAGGCAGTCTTGGCCTTTCACGCAGATGGAGCCTCCATCTTGCGGTGGGTTCGAGGGAGGGTTTTGCCCGATGGTTCCACCATCCGACCCAGGTGGAGTGGTTCCACCCGACGGAGGGTTCTGGCCAACGATTCCGCCATCCGCAGGCGGAGTGGTTCCACCCGACGGAGGGTTCTGCCCAACAATGCCGCCATCTGTTCCAGGCGGAGTAGTTCCACCCGACGGAGGGTTCTGCCCCACGATGCCGCCATCCGTTCCAGGCGGAGTAGTTCCACTGGGCGGAGGGTTCTGCCCAACAGTGCCGCCATCCGTTCCAGGCGGAGTAGTTCCACCCGACGGAGGGTTCTGCGCAATCGGTCCGCTCGGGGGCGTTGCTTCTCCACCCGGAGCGGTGTTTCCGCCCGGGCCAGGAGCGACGGGGCCGCCGCTAGGGTTTGAAGAAGGGGGATTTTGGGCAACGTTCCCCGAATCGGTCTGTCCGCCGCCGGGAACGGGAGGAGCAATGTTGCCGCCGTCTGTTCCGCCAGGGGTCGGGCCGGGTGCTGCCCCGCCGCCCGCAACATTCGGGTTGGAAGGAGCCGGCGTCGGAGCGCTATTTTGCGGATCCTCAGGTGTGGGCGAAGGGCTGACGCCCGGAGAAGTAGGGTTCGTGGCGACTCCTCCTCCTGGGGCAGGGTTCGTGGCAACTCCTCCTCCTGGGGCGGGGATCACGGGGGCGGGGCTCCCCGGCGCAGGGATAGAACCTTGGTCGGCTCCTGGGGCTCCTCCTGAGGGGGGCGCAATAAACCCACCGTCGGTTGCCGAAGGAGAGAGGACACCGCGCAAATTGGGATCAGCTGCGGGTGTGAGCTCGCCGGGATAGAAAGCCGATAGCGCAAGCACTTCCGACTCGGCGCTGCCTGCCGAGCGGCCCGAAGTTTTTGCGCACCCAAGCAAAACGAGGGTTCCCAAAGATAGAAGCGATAGAGATTTCAACATAACGTACTCCTCTTTCGAAAACGGGCATCCATGCTGTTTCGATATCGGGACAGTCGGGTCGTTAAATCTTGTTGGTATAGTTCACTTCGATCACGGAACCACTCCGAGGAATGACACCGGTGAACACGATAGAGTTCGTCGCCATGTCGAGCACATAGTTCTCCGGAGCGTAGGGAACCAATTTTCTATCGACGTAAAGTTTGATGCCCGAAGCGCTTGCGGCCGAAGCGAGCTTGAAGACCATCCCGCGGTCCGCAATCATTTTAGCAATGCCTTCGTAGCTTGCGCGAAGTTCATTCGAGCAAATACTTCCGCTTTTGCTCGGCGCTCCCAGTGCCGCTTGGATCGTTTGGTACCGCGTGCCGAAACTCGCCACCGTGCAAGTTCCGGTGCTCATCCCAATGATCGGAAACATCATGGTTTGTGAGCGCTCGGTTTCTTTGATGGCCCGAAAATAGTCGCTATAGCGGCTGGTTTCGTGGAAAACAACCCCTGGGTTGTTCTCGGGCTCGACTCCAAAGCAGTTGCTCTTACAAGAAAAGTCTTCTTCGTCGGTCACGAAAATGAGGACGAGCGGCACGCCGGTTCGGGAGAACTGGGTTTTGTAGTTCGCCAGTGCCTGGTAAGCCGATTCGAGCCCTTGTTCCCAGAACGAAGTGGGAGAATCTGCCACGGCATCAATGATCGCGCCGAACTCGCCGGACGGGTTTGACGAAGTCGCGCTTTTCACGACGGTGGTGCCTGCCACGGAAGGGATAAGGCGGCCTGCATCGCTGAACATGTCGGTGGTGGTCACCGCCATTTGAAAGTCCAAAGCTTTTCTGGA
>JANPJT010000080.1:0-4232 GCA_031425635.1 Pseudomonadota bacterium | reverse complement strand
CTTGGGCTAATCAAGTAGCTCCTGATGGCGGATCGTCTAATGGTAGGACAGCAGACTCTGACTCTGCGAATCTAGGTTCGAGTCCTAGTCCGCCAACCATTTTCACCGCTTTTGCCCTGACTCCGCGTCGCTGCTTCGCCTCGTCGCTACCGCGTACATGAGTACGCGTCCGCTCCTCGTTGTCGCGCTCCTTGATTCAGGGCAAAAGCGGTGAAAATGGCTTGCGCGCCCGGGAGTTGGGGGGACGCTGGCCGCTTTGCGGCTTCGCTCGTTGGGAGCGCTGGCCGCTTTGCGGTGTTGATGGGGAGCTGTGGAAATGGGTTGTATAGCGGCGGGTTGCTTGTGAGGATGGCGACCATGTACCGGAAGATTAAGGGTGTTTTCTTGTGGGTGGGTTTGGTCGCTGCTTGGGGGAGTGTGCCGCTCTTTGCGGAGGAGCATTTTCTTGAGTGGTGGACTGGAATCTATAGCCAGGGGCCGGTTGAGGGGAAACACCAGCTTTTTTTTGAAGTGCAACCGAGGTTTGGCTCCAATCTTCAGCGGCTCACGCAAATCCTCGTGCGGCCTGCTTACGTCTACAACTTCTCTGAACACTCGTCGCTTTTTCTCGGCCTGGGGTGGACCCCGCAATTTGCGGCGGGGCGAATGCAAGATGAGCAAAGGCCTTGGCAGCAGTTTTTATACCGGGACTCTTGGGGGGCTCACCCCTGGAGCGTACGCCTAAGGTTGGAAGAACGGTTCATTGCGGCGCTCCCACTCGCCGTGCGATTGAGGGTAATGGGTCGTTTGTCCCACCCGTTTTGGGGAACGCCGCTTTCGGCGATTGTTTGGGATGAAGTTTTTATCAACTTTAACTCGGTGCTGGGTGGTCCGCAGGGGGGGGTTGATCGCAACCGTCTGTTCCTAGGGCTGGGGTGGGCCTTTCACCCCCCCGCGATGGCTTTGGAGTTTGGCTACCTTAACCAGTTTGTCGCTCTAACCAATCAAATGGACCACGTTTTCGCCTCCTACCTTTTCATAAAATACTAAGGTCCATGCTCGGCAGTGTGTCCGCTGTGTCTGCGGCAGGGACGCCAAGCGTCATTAAACGAATTCCCCGGTCTGAGAAAAGCTATTAAGAATCCGCCGCAAGTAGCCGACTGAGTATGCAGTAGAAAAAGGGAGATCCATCATGGCGCTCAGGCTTAAGTTAATTCTCGTGACCGTGGGCATGGTAATCATGGCCTCGGCTGTCAACTTGGTAGGGATCAAGCGGCTGACGGGCAAGCTGGTGTCCGATTCGGTGGCAAACATCGAAAGTTACTCCGACACGCTGGCTAAGGCGGTTGCTGCACAGTTTTTTGAGCGCTACGGGGATGTGCAAGCGTTTGCGCTAAACGATCTCGTCCGACGGCCCAAAGTCGAAGCTGGCCGAGTGACGAAGCTTTTTAACGAGTACGTGAAAATTTACGTTATTTACGACACCATTGTTCTTGTCGACATGAACGGTAACTTCGTCGCTTCCAATTCTCAAAGTGCCGCTGGTAAGGACCTGGCAATCAACCGATTAGAAGGACAAAACTTCTCAAACGCGAATTGGTTTAAAAATGCGGTTCGTGAGCAATACACGAACGACGAGGACAACGGATTAGTGGGGACCTACGTGGAAGATTTTCACGTAGACCCTATCTCCTCTGCTGCCTTTGGTGAAGCACGGTACGGAACCTCGTTTTCGTGTCTTGTAAAAGACGCACAGGGCAACCCGCTCGGCGTGATCTCGAACCGCGCCAATTTTGTTTGGGTTGAAGCAGAATTTCAGTCCATGTACGCATCGATCAGTCAAAAAGGGTACACTTCAGTGGCGCTGTCTTTGTTGAACAAAGAAGGGGACCATATCTTGCTTTATGAGCCTTCCGACAACAATAACAACACCGCTGTTCTTCACAATCCGGAAATACTCTTAAAAAGAAATTTGGCGAGCAGCTACTTGCCCCATGCAGAAGTAGTCGCCGGTAAGTCGGGTTCAAAAATTGCTATCCACCCCATTAAAAAAGTCAGTCGCGTGGCGGGATACACCTCAACAAAAGGCGTACCAAAGATTCTGAAATCGCTAGGCTGGGGCGTTGTGGTGGGGCTAGATGAGGCAAAAGTTGTCGCGGTCGCAGCTCACGCCCTCAATGAGTTTTACGGAATTGCTTTTGTTGCAGTGCTGATTTTCTCCGTCATCTCATTCCTTTTTTCATCGCGCCTAAGCAAACAGATCAACGTTGTGTCAAACGACATTTCTAGTGTTTCCAGTCAGGTTCTAGCCGGTAGCGGACAGATGTCCACGGCCAGTCAAAATCTAGCGTCTTCGGTGACCGAGTCAGCTAGCGCCTTGGAAGAAACTGTCGCATCGATTGAGCAGCTCGGGGTTACCGTAAAACGCAACGCCGAAAATGCCGCCCAAGCAGCCCAGCTTTCTCGCATGAGTCGCCAGTCGGCAGACAATGGCGAATCGGAAATTGGGAAGCTCACGGAAGCGATGAACCAGATCAACCAGAGCTCAACCAAGATCGAAGACATCAATAACGTGATTGATGATATCGCCTTCCAAACGAACCTGTTGGCGCTGAACGCGGCAGTCGAAGCAGCACGCGCAGGGGATCAAGGGAAAGGGTTCGCAGTCGTAGCGGAAGAAGTGCGTAATCTAGCGCAGAGGTCTGCTGCCGCGGCGAAAGACATTAATTTATTGATTAAGGAAAACGTTTCAAGAATTGAAGCCGGAGTTGCTATTGCCGGTAGGGGCGGGGAAGCGCTGAAAGAGATTGTTGGCTCCGTGAGAAAAGTAGCCGATCTCAACGGCGAAATCGCCGCTGCAAGCCAGGAACAGGCAGATACTTTAGACCAAATCCGAACTGCAATGGGGCAGCTAGACCAAGTGACCCAGATCAACGCGGTTTCCGCCGAGGAAGTGGCTGCGGGAGCGGAAGAGATCTCGAACCAAAGATCTCTGATGGAACAATCAGTGAATGAGCTCCAGCACATTGTTTCTGGAGCGAAAACGCCTTCGGTCGGTGGGGCAAACGTCGACCGTGCTGTTAAAAACGTCGTTGCTCAAGTGCCGTCATCCGCCAAGGTGATACCAATGCGCTCGACTAAGAAACCGGATTTAGAAAAAATCCTCCCGATGGGTTCCGATGAGCCGGGTAAACTGGGTAATACTTCTGGCTTCTGAAAAAAATCTGCGGCGCGGGTAATGGCATCACTTCGGATGCCGTCTACTTCGCGGTAAATTTCATGCCGGGCTTTCGTATATCGAATCAAGCGACAACTTCGAGCGGTTTTGCAAAAAAGGTCCTGCCCTCCGGGAAGCACTAGCGCGTCTTCACCAGCTTGGTACACAAGCATAGGAGTTTGCACGCGCTTTGCGAGCGAAGTTATTTTTGCCTTGGTTGTCTCGCCTAAAATCTCGCTAATCCAACGGACGCTCGGCCCGCCCATCACAAGCGACGGGTTCTGCTGCAACAAAAGGGTGTAAGCGTCGAACCGTTTTTTCGATGTGGTAAAGGCGTCTTTTCCCCACCGCGCATTCTTCGGGTCGTAGTCCGAAAAGCCGGGAGCGTAGCTCTCGCTTCGGCCCACTGAGTCCAACGCAAATGCAAGGCCTCCGGCGATGAACCGTGGGTAATACCCCGTGTTGAGCTGAAGCAACGGCGCCGAAAGGACTGCGCGGCGAAAAACGCCGGGAAACTTTGCGAGGAACTTAGCGCCGATCAAGCCGCCCGCAGAATGGGTGAATAGAAAGCGTTGCGATTCTGCCCCTTTATCTACGACCTGCTTGAAAAAAATTTCCAGATCTCCTACGTAGTCATCGAAGCTTTCAACGTGGACCACTTGTTTGTTTTGCACTTCGCGCCCGGAAGCGCCCATGCCTCGGTGGTCCAGGGTGTAAACAGAAAAACCAAGCACTGCGAAGTCATAAATCAGTTCGTAATGTTTCTGAGCGTTTTCGGCGTAGCCCGGCAAAATAACGATGGCCTGATCGGTAGGGTGATTTACAAAAACTCGGTACTGGATGGCAACATTGCGAGCGCCAATAAACCTGCCCACTTGGCCGGTTTCAAAATAGGCGAGCGCATCATCGGGTGGGGAGGCGAAAACAGGGTAAACGGAAACGGATGCAAGCAAGAGCCTAAGTAGGAAACCCAACCCCATGGCGATACCCCCTTGCAGACGCTAGAGGGAGCGGGATTGGGCTGACAAGTCGCGGT
>JANPJT010000079.1:0-2682 GCA_031425635.1 Pseudomonadota bacterium | reverse complement strand
CTCACAAAAGTGAATTTAATCGAGTTAAGTGAATAGGTGGCGGGAGGCTTGGCTCCCACCCAAGAAAGGATCGGGGGGGATATAAACAAGTTGCGCTGAACGAAATAGATCTGCGCGGCACGCACTCGATCGCAGCCCATGAGCCACACTTGCGCCTTGGCCCGAGCCTTCTGGATCTCGGTTACTTTGTCCGCAAAGAGCTTCCCATCGAACCGCATTCTGCCGAGCTCAATACGGAGCACTTGAACGCCTCCCCGGTTCTCCCACCGGGAAAATTCCTTCGCCGATTGGGCCCCTAGCTGAGCCAATTTCCCGTTGAGGGCGACTTGCAATGAGCGCAAATCGAATGCGGTGTTGGAGCGGAATGTAAACTCCGCTACTGCGGAATACTTTTCTGCCTCTAGAAAATTCGCGGGAATCTCCTGAAAGCTGACCGAATGGCCTACAGCGCCCGAGAATAGTCGGAGTGAAGTCGCGTACCCGATCCGCCCCAGTAAAAGGGAAGAGAAAATAACGACCGATAAGGTGATTCTGAGGAATATCCGCCAACGTTCCATATTGAGATTCCTTTTCCCTAGTATGGCGGCCGGAGAAGGGAGAAATAAGCTTAGATTATGAAGCTTTCGACACAATTCGCAGCCTTTTTGGTACAATTAGCCAGAACCCTTGAGGAAAAGCGCCTCCATGCGTCTTTCGATCCGGTACAAGATCTTAGCTGTCACAGGCTTCTTGTTGCTGCTAGCAGTAGGTTTTTACACGCTTCTTGCCTCTTTTATCTTTGTTGAACAAAAAACGGCGCTGCTTTACGAAATTAACCACAGTGTTGCGGTCAATTCGGCAGCCGGCGTTCGTTCGTCGCTCGCCCAGGTCGCCGAGACCTTAAAGCTTTACGCCGTTTCTAGATTGCTTGCGTCAAAAAGCGAGTTGCGGCTGCCCGGCAGCGGTCTAAAAGAAAATTTTATTGAAGGTATCGGTCTCTTTGCCATCCAAGACTCACGCTTTGACGAATTGCCTTTTGGGAATGGAGTTCCGAAGATCTCTTTGCCAATAGATTCACTTCAACCGCAGCTCATTGCTGCATCCAAAGATCAATTCACTTTCTGGCGGGAAAGTACTGGCTTTTTTTTAGCAACCAGACTCGATCTGACCATGGCCAATGCGCTCAGGTCTTTTGTCTGTGTCGCCCAACTTGAAGAAAAACACTTTTTAGATTCGTTAATGTCGGCGAGCGTCTTCGAATCTTTTTTAGCGACTACCAACGGGAATGTCCTCGTGCACTTGAACGACCACCGCATCGCTTCCGCTGAGCCGATCGCGGACCACCCTCTTCTGACGAACCAGAAAACTGCAGGCGGTAGGACCGGGGTCCAATCGTTTGAGTACCGTGGGGCCAGAAGGTACGGCGCTTTTGCGCCCGTGGGGATGAGCGGACTTTTTTTCATTAGCCAAGCCGACGAGAAAGAAGTGACCTCGGCCCTTTCGGTGCTTTTACAACGCTCTTTGCTTTTTGGCGTCATTGTCCTCACCCTCACTTTGATTGCCAGCATCTTGTTTTCCGCCTCTCTCACGAGAAATCTCCAGAATCTCGCGCGCGGTGTCGTTGCGATTGGCTCGGGCAACCTCGACTCCCACATCCAAGTGAAGTCGGGCGATGAAGTGGAAGCGTTGGCGAGTTCCTTCAATGAAATGGTGGATGCGCTCCGAGCTTCCCGGCAGGCGATTGAGAAGTACAACCGAGAGCTCGAAGATAAAGTCGCCTTGCGGACCAAGCAGCTAACGGAAACGAACGCAACCATTAAGGCGGTCCAGGAAAAACTCGTTCAAACAAGCCAACTCGCCGCAGTTGGTGAAGTTGCTGGCAGAACGGCGCACGAACTTCTCAACCCACTCACTGCGATCCTTAGCCGGATTGAGCGCTCTCGGATAGCCGTTCAGAAACAAGACGAAAAGGAATCCATCCCCTCTCAAATTTTTGAGATCTTGAACGCGTGGAAAGACGAATACTCCAAGGGCGGTTTCGCAGGCCTGACGAGTTCTCTCGGTGTCGCGTCCACAGTGAGTCCCGGCAAGACTTTACTAGACGAAGATCTCGGTAACTTAGAACAGCTCGCTAAATTTTGGCAAAGTGAGGCAACGGTCGTTTCTAGCGACTTGGACTTTGTGCGGGATCAAGCCCAACGGATCCACCGCATCGTAGATAAAATGCGGGAGCTTATCCGTTCCTCCGACAAGAGCGAAGTTCTCTGCCGCGGCGCTGTGGAAGAAGCCGCAGCAACCATGAAGGACTTTCTTTCCAAACACGGGGTGACTTTAAACTTAGATTGGAAAGCGCAGAAAGATACGGCGATTTTGAACCGCGATGAACTCATCCAAATTATCACAAACCTCTTACGTAACGCGTACCAATCTATCCAGGGGGCTGGCCGAAACGGCAAAATTGCCCTTCGTGCGTTGAACCAGGAGCGAGCTCTCCATATTGAAGTAGAGGACAACGGCAAGGGCATTTCTCCTGAAAACCAATCTCGGCTTTTCGAACAGGGGTTTACGACTAAAGGCCCGAGCGAGGGCACTGGCTTGGGACTCGCAATCTGCCGCCGCTACGCGCGAGCGTTTGGAGGCGAAGTGGAACTCAAAAGCTCGAAGATCGATGAAGGCACTTGTTTTCGGATCATCATCCCGTTG
>JANPJT010000078.1:0-6320 GCA_031425635.1 Pseudomonadota bacterium | reverse complement strand
CTAGATTCGCCGGGCCGACGACAGCGTACTCTTTGTACGCGGAGAAGGCGTGGCGAATCTAGGCACAAAAAGCACCCGTGAAATGAGTTATCCACATAAAGGTACAGCCCCTAAGCCCCCTCATTTTTTGTTTGTGACCCTTTTTCCCGAAACGGTCCGGGTGTGGCTCACAACAAGTATCCTTGGCAGAGCCGCCGAACAAAACGTGTTCACTTTCGAGACCAAACAGCTGCGCGACTATTCTGAAGACAAGCACCGCTCCGTCGACGATGCCCCTTACGGCGGAGGCGGCGGGATGGTTTTGCGCTTAGAACCGCTGGTACGCGCAGTAGAAGAGGCGAAGAGTCGGTGGCCTCACTGCCGAGTGGTCTATTTCAGTCCCAAGGGGAAACCTTTAAACCAACACCTTTTAAGCAAGCTTGCGCCCCAAAGTGACGGACAGGCTTGGGTTCTCATCTGCGGTCACTACGAGGGCGTGGACGAGCGCTTTGTAGAACACTGGGTCGATTTAGAAGTGTCGCTAGGGGATTTTGTACTTACGGGCGGGGAACTCCCTGCGGTTGCCTTTACCGACGCTTTGGTCCGTCGGCTTTCGGGCACGTTAGCTTCGGTGGAGTCTTTCGAAAATGAGTCTTTTTCGCTTCGAGACGGAAGTGGAGCTCTACTGGAATACCCTCACTACACTCGGCCGGCGGAATTTCGCGGGCTAAAAGTGCCGGAAGTGCTCACCAGCGGCGACCATGCGAAAGTGGCCAGTTGGAGAAAGGCGCAGGCTCAGGCGGTGACGGCCGCTCGGCGGCCTGACCTCAATACCACTTCCAAACATTCGGATTAATCGACCAAGAACCGTCTGGGCACCTACCAAATCCGAACCCTTTCAGCTTCCGGCAGAACCATTTTATCCCCTTGCTTGCACGCAAAGGCTTCTTGAAACGCCTTTTGGTGCTTTACCTGCTCGTTGACTCGGGCATCGATCAGAGAGTGTGGGTCAGTTTTCAAAAGCACTTCTCGGAACTTTGGCCGGATCACACCGCACCACGCCCGCGCGTACTGCAGAAAAAAGCCCTGTTTCTCTTCTTTAGTTCCTTTGCCATCCGGAAAGGCGGCTTGGAAAGCAAACGTAAGGCCAACCAGATCCCCAATATTTTCGCCTAACGTCAGCTTGCCATCGTGGCCGATCTTTTGGAACTGCTCAACCAACTTGCCACCGCGCCGCTCAAACTCCTTCAGGTCGGCTGCCGTCATCCATTGGTTCATTCTTCCAGTCGCGTCGTAGCGTGACCCATGATCGTCTACTCCATGGCCGAGTTCATGTCCCACGACCATCCCCACCGCGCCTAAATTCGCAGTGTCAGGGAGCGAAGGGTCGTAGAACGGGTATTGCAAAATCCCGATGGGGAGAACGAACTTGTTGTCCGAGGGGCTGTAGTAAGCGTTGATGGTGAGAGGCCCCATTTCCCAGCGTGTGCGATCGCGCTTTTTTGCCAGCTCCGACAGCTGTTTTTCCATCAATTTCTGCTCGTAGATCTTAGCGTTTTCATACCGGTGTTTTGGAGAATAAGTGGCTCGCGGGTTGAAATCCCACTCGGCTTCGGTCTTTGGCTTGACCAGCTGAAGCTGCGCAACACGAATTTTATTTACAGCCGCTTTCTTGCTCTTCGGGCTCAGCCAGTCATTTTTTTCTACTCCCCGAATCAGAGCGGTCCTTACCCTTTCAACGAGGCCAACGAGCTTAGCCTCTGAAAAAGAAGGGAACATCTCTTCGATCAATTCCGCGTCCAGCTCTTTAGTGAATTTATTCATGACAGAAAGAGTGCAGCGTTCCTGCCGCACCGGCCGAGCGTTGGGACCGCCTAAGTGCTTCTTATTAAACTCAAAGGCTTGGGCAAAATACTCAGGGTATGCATCATCCATATAGCCGGAGAGACTATGAAACAGGTAAACGCTTTTCAAAGTATCCAGCGGCAACCGGTCAAGGCTCTCCTGCATAAACACAAAGTTTTTGGGGCTGAGGTCACGAAAGCGAGCCCGCGCAGGAACCCGAGACAAGAAGTGACTCAAATGGAACGCAGGGTAAGCTTTAAGCAACTTATCGCGGCTGACTTCCGTCTTCTGATTAAAAACCTCACGCATTTCGGCCGGGGCCGGAAACGTTTTAGAAAACTCTGTCTCAAACTTCACCACTGCGTCCGCGCGCTCTTCGGCTTTTTCCACCCCTGCGTCACTGAATGCTTTTTTTACCAGCAGTTTAAAGTCACTCACCACTTCGGGCTTCTGGTAGTAGCTACGCTCGGGAAGCGTTTGAACATCTGCAAGGATGAACACATCTTCCCAATCTGAGTCTTCTAGATTGCTTGCCACGCCCCAATCAAAGAAACTGTACTCGCTTTTCTCCATTTGCTTCGCAACATACGCAAGGAAACTTTTTCTATCTCCAAGCTTTTCAACTTCACTGCGGATGCGGAGCACATTGGATTTCTCCTCTGCAGCGCTGGAGGTTTCGTCCCTGCAGGATTGATAGAAGTTCGCCAAAGACGTTGCCCGTTCCGACAGGCCCTTCCGCGAGGGGAGGCCCGCAAGAAATTTCTTTTTTGTTTCAAGGATTCGCTCGTGGGAATCCGAAAAAGAGAAAATATGCTTAGAGCGATCTTCTCTAAGCTCAAACTTCGAGATTGCTTCGGAACAAGCGTGTTCGAAAAAATTATCGCACGGAGAAATGCCTTCATTCACCGGAAAGTCACGCCGGGCCGGAATCTCTGAAGTCGCTTTCTTACCACCGGAAAACGCTGCACAGCCCAGTAAAACCACGACACCCAAAACCACACGATGGATAAAAAGACGCATGTAAGCTCTCCCCGAGATGAGTAAAACAACGACTTGAGATTATAGCACGGCGGCAGAACGGCTCGGAGCTAACGCTTTGGGTCATTTGACAAGCAGGCACTAGCTCAGCATCCTCGACCGATGGGAAGCTATCAAGAATTAGAGATACTCGATTTCGACCACATCGAGTTCGCAGTAGGAAACCTCAGCGAATCCATTCGCCTGTACGAGAGAATGGGATTCGCCGAACGTGGCACTCGTGAAATCTTAGAGCGAGGCCTCGTGTCGGTTTTGATGGGCCAGAATGACATTTCAGTCCTCTTAAGCCACTCCTCCAAAGATACGGATCCCGTCTCCCGCTACGTCCAAAAGCATGGAGATGGAGTCATCAACGTCGCGTTCCGCTGCGCAGATGCGTTTTCGGCGATTGAAAAAGCCAATCGCCGGGGAGCAGAAATTATTGAGCCACCACGAGCAATGCAAAAAGATTTTGGCTCCGTGCAACAGGGGTCGATTGCTGCGTACGGTGACGTTCGGCACTCGTTTGTATCCCGAAAAGGCTCTCTTTTCTTAGAAGGCTTTCAGACTCCGATGGGCCCCGCCACGAGAGGCATCGGACTGAAACGCATCGACCACATCACAACCAATGTGGAAAGAGGGCAACTCGAAGGTTGGAGCGGCTTCTACGAAAAAGTTTTTGGACTGGAGAACACTCGGTTCTTCGATATCCAAACGACTAAGACCGGGCTTTATTCCAAAGTAATGCAAAGCCCCGATCGAGTCCTTAAGATGCCCGTGAATGAGCCCGGGAGCGGTGCAAACCAGATCCAAGAGTTTATCGATGTAAACCACGGTCCCGGAGTCCAGCACATCGCGCTCGAAACCGAATCGATTGTTCCCACTTTAAAACAGCTCAGAGCGTCGGGGACCGCCTTTCTTGAGGCTCCCCCGCATACCTACTATGAATCTCTGGCAGCGCGCATTCCGGGGATCGCCGAGGACCTTGGGGAGCTCGAGAAGCTCGCCATCCTAGTGGACGGCAGCGAAAAAGGTTACTTGCTGCAGATCTTCACCCAGAACTTAGTGGGACCGTTCTTCTATGAAGTCATTCAGCGAGCAGGAGATGACGGTTTTGGCGAAGGCAACTTCAGGGCTTTGTTTGAAGCCATTGAGCGAGACCAAATCCGTCGCGGCGTTCTTAAATAGCTAGAGGCCGTTTTTAGCCATCGTAGTCGGCGACCGGCACTCTCAGGTGCAGTCGGATGGGAAGAACGCCGGGCCCCGTTTCCGGCATTTCGCTGGCTTTTAAAGTACCAACCCCTTGAAGCACTGGAAACTCGCGCGGTATTCCATCCCGTTTATGGTCCCAGACTTGGACCCGAACACTGAGCCGGTCGTTCAGGTCGCGGGGAAAAGCGAGCGAGGGGAGCTCTATTTGACTCCAAGAATCAGGCCCAAAGTGCTTTTCCTCCCGGTGGCCCGATCGGCTTGTGACCACTAGTTGCAGGCCCCGAGCCCGCTCCTGAAAAGACTTACCTCGCGGCTGACTTTTGGAGAGCGCGCTGGGTAGCAGTATCTTCAGCACGACGGAGGACGTGGTCGATTCGGCGGTCGGCCCACACCCAGAAAAGGCCATTGCCAAGAGGGGGACTGTGAAGAGAGAGCGTTTCATCCCGTCCTGTTTAGCAAACAGTGTGCCGGTCGAACCAAAGCCCTGGTCTCTGGCCGAGCGGCCCAAAACCGGTGTTGGGGTAGCTTTCTAGGACTTGGGAAGAAACGCTACCTTAAGAAGCTTAGGCCTCGGCTCCGGAATATGGGTGGCGGAGGGGCTTTCCGCCAGAAAGGCCGGGGAAGTAAAGTAGTGCGCTCGTGAAGGCTCCAGCGCCGCAAGGAAAGCATCGGTCAGAGAGCGGATTTTCGCATCGTACGCTTTGTGTGAACCATGGAGCACCGAGCGCCCCTTGAACCGCCTCAGGTCCCCGTTAAACTGGGGGCTTATATGGTATAGCTCGTGGATCACCGTCTCAATCCGGTCCCGAGGAGACAGTAAAAGGAAGCGAGGCAACATAAAGTAGAGGATGTACAGCATCTCCACTCCCGCCCTTTGCACTGGCATCATGGCCCAATGGTATTCCTTAGGCCCTCGGACCCGCCTTTCAACGGGACTTCCGGCGCGGTATTTCAAAGGCAGCACGTAGGCTAGCAGGCCGGCTTTTCGAGGGGATCGGTTAAAGGCAGCGCTGATGAGCAACCTCTCCGGCCGAATGTGCCCCAGCTCCTCAACTTTCAACACCACTTCGCGGACTAGGTCCCTGATTGCCTCGTTAAATTCCATTTGCCCGTCTATTTCCTCGCGCTTACCCTTTGCCGTCAAGGGTCAGCACGTCCAATCGTGCAGTATGGCATTGACACTTTGCGGTTTTAATAGGAGAAATTCAGGCTTCGAACCCGATCCGGCCGTACCCGCTGGATCTAGAGAAAGTAGAAAGTACATGTCCTTGGATTCCCAGGGCTTAGGGCGTGGCGCAGTGAGCCCGAAACCGAATTTTATGATTGGAAAAGAATCGAAAGGTATTGGAGTGGTAGCAGCACCGAAACGGCTTTTAGCCATCGCAGAACTTCCCGAACTTCCCATAGATGACCGTGATATCGAACGGGAAAATGAGGAACTTAAAGAGAACGGCTTAACCTTCTCCCAAATGTTTGAAGAGAGCCAAAAGGGCTCTAAGTTTCAAGAGGGGGAAGTGGTCGAGGGGCAAGTCGTCAAGATTGAGAACGACTTTGTCACCATCGATATTGGCTACAAGTCGGAAGGCCAAGTATTCCGCTCCGAGTTCCTTGATAACCAAGGGACCCTGGGCATCGAAGCCGGCGACCACGTTTTAGTCTACATCGAACGGATTGAAGACGACGACGGACGACTGGTCCTTTCCAAGGAAAAGGCCGACGTTCTCCGCGCGTGGGACGAAATCAGCGAAGCTTGCGAAAAAGACGAGCTCGTAGAAGGCACTGTCGTCGCTAAAGTAAAAGGTGGGTTATCTGTCGACATCGGAGTCAAAGCTTTCTTGCCAGGCTCCCAGGTAGATATTCGCCCCACCAAGAACCTCGACCAGTACTTAGGGAAAACCTACAAATTTAAGATCATTAAGTTCAATAAGAAGCGCGGCAACATCGTGCTGTCCAGACGCCTGCTGCTGATGGAAGAAAGAGCTCGTCAGAAAGAACAAACCCTCTCCAAAATTGAAGAAGGTATGGTCACTGAAGGGGTCATCAAGAACCTCACGGAATACGGCGCCTTTATCGATCTGGGCGGCCTAGATGGGTTGCTCCACATTACAGACATGTCGTGGGGACGCATCAGGCATCCATCGGAAATCTTTAAAGTCAGTGAAAAAATCCGCGTCAAAGTGCTGAAGTACGACGAAGAGAAAGAGCGCGTTAGCTTAGGCTACAAGCAGCTCCAGCCGGATCCTTGGACGACTGTGGAAAACCGCTAC
>JANPJT010000077.1:0-4966 GCA_031425635.1 Pseudomonadota bacterium | reverse complement strand
AGGGCCGCTCGTTCCAACAGGGTATTGACTCTAACGCTCGCTGTTTTCCAATTGGCAGCAGCGTTAGGGTGGTATAATCGCTGAAATAGAGGATTCCATTTTGAGCACAAATACCCGCCCGTGGAGGCGGCCCTTTTTTTCGTTGCCCCTCGGTTTTTTCGCGACGTTGCTTTTTACGATGGTGATTGTCTCGAGGTGCGGACTAGGGCTTCGCGGCACAGGTTGCAGCTCGAGCACGACATGGCGCACGATCGATGATTGGACGACGCCTTCGGGCATTGGGAACGTTGCGATCATCGCCCACGGGATGGTCGTCACTCCTCAGAATACCGTTTTCACTGCCGCCTACCATAACCGGGGAACAGGGCCCCAAAAGAAGTGGATAGTGCGGCGCGGCACAGGGGGTGGCTCGCAATGGGCCACTGTAGATGAGTTTACCTACTCCACGTCGGTGGCCGGAGCGGAAGCCTACAACGTTTGGACGGACTCTTTGGGCCGAATCATTGCCCAAGGCGCCGGCTTCGACGCTTCGGATGTGTCCCGTTGGGTCACACGGCTGAGCAGCGATAAAGGCGATAGTTGGAGCACTTTAGACGACTATGCTTACGTTAACGGGTACGAGGCCTTTGCGGCCTTCAATCAGACAGGCCCCGCCGTGGATAGGAATGGCGCTTGGTACATCGTGGGCACAGGGAGCGACGCCACTGCTCGCCACTGGCTAGTGAGGAAAAGCACCGACCAGGGAGCGTCTTGGTCCGTCGTGCTGGATTACCAGTACGCTCCTGGGCAGCCCAGTAGCCCTCGAACGATTTACGTGGATTCAAACCAAGATCTCTACGCGGGCGGGCAAGCCGCCGACGCGTCAGGGGTTGGGCATTGGGTAGTTTTGCGTTCTTCCGATTTTGGGGCTTCGTGGGCAGTGGTGGATGACTTTCAGCTAGCGCCCAGCCAAACCGCCCAGGTCAAAGGGCTGATCGTCCTTGAAGGGCGCATCTTGCTGGTAACGGGTGGGGCTGCCGATGCCGGCGGCGTCAATCGGTGGGTCACCCGACGGAGCTCGGATCGCGGGGCGACTTGGGAAACGGTTGACTTAATTTCGTCAACGGCAAGCAACGCGCAAACCGAGATCCTAGAAGATGCCCAGCGGTATTTGTACATCGGAGGTTACATAGGCCTCAGCCCAAACCGCAACCCCACGCTCCGCCGAAGCAACGATCGGGGGGTGACGTGGTCTACCGTGGATGAACTCACCGGCGACTCATACGCGTTGAGCGCGATGCGGGCTGTCGCCAGGGGCCCCGATAATGCGCTCTACACGGTCTCGCAAACGGTCGAAGCGGGCGGACGTAACCACACCATTGTACGTAAGCGCGATTGTTGGTGATGAAAGTTTCCCAAGTGGCTCCCCTTGCTTTTTTCGCGGCTCTACTTCTAGCCGCTGCGATCCTTCCTAGGTGCGGTATGGGTATCCGCACGACAGCATGCAATCCGGGGGAAGCGTGGCGAACCATCGACGATTCCACGACCCCTTCGGAAATCGGAATCACCAGTTTGATAGCCCACGGAATTGCCGTCACTCCCCAAAACACCGTTTTTACTACGGCCTTTCATAACCGAGGGACGGGGCCCCAGGGCAAATGGGTCGTCCGGCGCGGTAAGAGCGCCGGCGCTCAGTGGGACATGGTGGAAAACTTTGCCTACTCCACTTCTACTTCGGGCGCGCAAGCTTACAACATCTGGGTGGATCCTACGGGCCGTTTGCTCGCCCAAGGAGTTGGGTTTGACGCCTCGGATGTCGCTCGTTGGGTCACTCGCCTTAGTAGCGACAACGGAGATAGCTGGAGCACGCTTGACGACTACAGCTATCTGCCGGGTTTTGAGTCGTCCGCAAATTTCAACCAAACCGGAATCGCTGTCGACAACCGCGGGGCGTGGTACTCCACCGGAGTTGGTAGCGATAGCGTCGCCCGACGGTGGGTAGTCCGCATAAGCACCGATCAGGGAGCCTCTTGGTCGGTGGTGCTTGACTACCAATATGTGTCTGGACAACCGAGCGCTCCGCGAACCATTTATATCGATGTAAACCAAGATTTGTATTCCACTGGGCAAGGCACCGACGGGTCGGGTGTCGGGCACTGACTAGTGCTTCGATCTTCTGACTTTGGTGCGTCGTGGGCAGTAGTAGATGATTTTCTGCTAACTCCAACTCAAAGTGCCGTGCCCAAAGGCCTCCTTGTCATGGACCGAACCACTCTCGTGGCCACCGGGGGGGCCATCGATGCCAGTGGGGCCAATCGCTGGACCACTCGCCGTAGCACCGATCGGAGGCAAACTTGGGAAACGGTCGATTTGATTACGGAAGCCGTGACGAGCGCCCAGACCGAGGTCGTGGAAGACGCCTTGGGCCACTTGTTCGTCGGGGGAGTGATCGGGGCTAGCCCCACTCGCTACCCAACTTTGCGCCGCAGTACGGATCGGGGCAAGACTTGGTCCACAGTGGATCAACTCACTTCGGACACTTTTGGAACCAGCACGATGCGCGGCATTGCAATGGGCCCCGATAATGCACTCTACACTGTCTCGCAAACGGTCGAAGCGGGCGGACGTAACCACACCATTGTACGTAAGCGCGATTGTTGGTAATTTCAGTGTAGGTCGCCACAAGGAGGCCTGCTCGACCAATCAAGGCAAAAATTTGGAAGGTCGAGGAATCAAGGGCTCTGAGAAAACTCCGGGTACGCTGCCTGGTACTGTGAAAGCCACTTTTCAAAATCGAGAGCGTAGGGTGTTCCTAGCTCAGTGATTTCGGGAACGCCTTTCGAAGCGGTGGGCGGGAGGAGCAATTGCCTAAGTGCGTCTTTCTTGGGGGAGTGCGCTTTATCCAGCGAAACGTCGCCATTTTTCTCGGCTTGGATAAAAACGGGGATTTGCGATTCTGCCAGACGCTTTAGCACTTGGCTTTGGATTTGGCTGACTAAACGAGCGCGATGTTCCGCTGTAAAACTCCCTCGCCCATTGGGAACGAAATCCATTGTCAGAGGTCTAAGCACCGCTTTGCGTCCCCATTCGCTAAGCGCCCGACAGTAGCAAGAAAGAGAGAATCATGCCCTTCATCTCTCGCTCAGTATAGAGAACTAGGTTGTAAACAACCAGCAGCGGTGCGTAGGACGCCGTTCAAAATCAAGAGGCGTCGTCTTCCGGGTGATTTCTTGGGCTTGAACAAGTGAGCGATCCAGTTCGAAGTGGTGGGAGCCGACAAAAAAGTACAGTTTCCCATTGGCGTTTAGTCTTTCCAGCGCGCTCGTTAGCAAAAGCAGATGGTCTTTTTGAAGGTCAAATTCGTCAAGGGTGGCGCGGTTGATGGAGCGTGCCGGGGGATCGAGCACGATGACGTCGTACGTCTTAGTATCGTTTGCCAAAAAACCAAGAACGTCCGCTCGAACGAGGGCATTCGTTTTATGGCTTTGGCCGTTGAGTTCTAGGTTCTTTCGAGTCCACTCCAAAAAAGTTCCCGAGCTGTCTACCGAAGTCGTGGAGGCAGCGCTTCCCTGGGCCGCAGCCACCGCAAGCGTTCCGGTCGAAGAGTAAAGGCTTAAGAAATGTTTCCCTTGAGAGTCTTTCCGAATGGCCGCACGCAGCGCACGCTGGTCCAAAGCCAATCCGGGGTCGGACTTGGCGTTAAAGTTCAGCAAAAAGCGGCTCCCGTTCTCGGTCACTTCAAGCCAGTCCCCTGGGGCAGAAGCTTCGCTGGGGCCGCCGGTTTTAGGCGCTTTGCGCGTTTTGAGAGTGGCTCTCTCGGCTGAAATCTTTAGCACGTCGCAAGCAGCGAGCACTAACTGGCGCAAGTACTCTTTGTGTTCCAAAGGGCTTCGGTCGTGGTTGCGCTGGATTTCAGAAAAGAAAAGGCGGTCTTGGTAGAGATCGAGAACGTAGGGGAGTTCAGGAATATCGCGATCGTACACTCGCCAGCACTCGATGCCTTCGCGTTTTGCCCACTTCGACAGGTGTTTCGCCGTTTTCCGAAGACGGTTCGCAAAAACCTCGGTGGGGGCCTCCACTACCGAGCTCTCGGTAGCGGGGCTTGACTCCAACTCGAAGTGAAAAAGGCGACACTCGATGGAGCCGTTAAATAGAGTGTGCTCGTTGGTCGGCCGCAGCCCTAGAGCTTTTCCCGCAACAGGGTTACCGCAGAGGATGGAAGCTTTCCACCCGGCGTAGTTTTGCTTCAAACGCAAACCCAGGCGTTCCCAAAATTCTCCCACGTGTTCCACTTTAAGGCGCTCATCGTACGGGGGATTTAAAACCATGACTCCCGGAGTCTTGGAGGTTCCAGACCAGGAAAAAAAATCTGCTCGTTCAATCTGAACAAACCGCTCCATGCCCGCGCGCTTCACGTTTTCCAAGGCTGCTGCGGCAACCTCGGGATCCATTTCCACCCCTTGGATCGGGACTATCCCTTCCGAAACGACACGCGATTTCGCGTCCTCCACGATCGTTTGGTAAAGTTCCCGGTCGTAGTCCGGCCAGTTCTGGAACGCGAACTTTTTTCGTATGAGGCCAGGCGCTGTGCAAGTGGCTCGGAGGGCTGCTTCAATGGGGAAAGTGCCCGAACCGCAAAGGGGATCTAAAAACGGCTGGGAAGGGTCCCAGCCAGACAGCGCCAAAATCCCGGAAGCAAGCGTTTCATTCAGCGGGGCATCGCCTGTTTCCAAGCGGTACCCCCTCCGGTGCAGCGATTCCCCGGAACTATCCAGGCAAACTTGGACGTGGTTTTTGAAAAGGGTGATGGAAATAGGCAGTTGCGGAGCCTTTAGGTCGACTGAAGGGCGCTCTGCACCGCTGGCCCGAAACTGGTCGACGATAGCGTCTTTCGTCAGCTGGGCCACAAACAGCGTGTGGGTAGTGAATGAGGAATGCACCGTCGCGTTGACTGCAAGCGTCCCGCCTGGCTTTAGCCACTGAGACC
>JANPJT010000076.1:0-9310 GCA_031425635.1 Pseudomonadota bacterium | reverse complement strand
CAAAGGGTGGCCCATCAAAAAAAACGAAAGGCTCTTTTCCGAGGTTCGCTTCCAGCCCCTTTTCTTTGATGTGGTGGGTTCTCCAGAAATCGAGGATTTCTTGCTCTAACGCGGGAAAGTGGACATCGGAAGTGACTGGTTTCATGGGTTAGAAAAAGTACAATAGATGCCTTCGTGAAGCAAACTCGCTATTCGGAGGCCTTTTCTAACGCCAACCGGTAAACTTTCTATCCACCAGCGTACTTCTGGTCACCGCAATCCTTGATTTATTCGGTGGGGGAGATCCGCTCTAAGAGCGACTGGTAGGCTTCCATTAACCTTGCCGAAACCTCCCCTTCCCTCTGGAGCAACTTTGCCGAAATGCTGAGCTTATCAGGACTGAGGTGTGCAAAGCTTGCTAAAGCTTCGATTGCTTTGTCCACTCCCACCACACCGCCCGCCGGCCCCCCGACGGGAGAGACCGAAGACACCCAGCCGAATCCAGAAAGGTAGGCGGGCGTTTTATGCCCTTCGAAATGCTTCTGAACTTTTGCAAGCATTGCAACGCTTTCCTCGGAATCTTCTAGGCCTACGAGGAGCACAGCGTGAGGCACAAAAAGCATTGAATCGACAACGTCGCGATTTAAAGTGCTTTTAATTTCCGGGTGGCCTGCTTTTCCGGAATAGCTCACGGTGAGCTGACCGCGGCTATCGTGCTCCGCTTTGACGAGGGTCGCACTGCTAAAGAGCGGCACTCCGCTGGAGGAGACGTTTTTAAGATGGTTCCATACCGCGTGGTGTTGTTTTGCAAAGAAGCCCGAGTAATTTTTTTCCCCGATCAACAACGAGGGAAGAAACAGCTGAAATAGGCCGCCATCCCACACGCGGAAAACCTTTTCAGATCCCAAAGTCGCAAGCTCGAGGGGCGCATCCTTAATAGCCGAAAGGACGCTCTGGCCGGTCGGCGTGCCGTGGCCTCCAAAAAGCCCCAGCGCAACCCCAAGAAAATAAAGAGACCTCGCTTCGCTGCCTAAGTGGTACCGGTAGGGCTCTAAAACCCAGCTACCCTCGGCGTGCTTCAAGTTTCCACCCAGTAGTCGGTCCTTCGGGTCCCAAAACCCACTGAAATCCATTTTGCTAAAAAGCGCGTTCGCCTGCTGAGAAAGCTGTAGTTGCGCTTGCGACACCGACCACAGACCCAAAGCCAAATGGAGGTTGTCGATGGACGAAAGGTCGTGATCTACGACGGAGGCAGCAACTTTTGCGCCGGCACGGTACACTCGGTAAAAAAGCCCCGACCCGTGCTTTGGGAGCGAGCGAAGCATCCCGATGATTCTTTCAAGGTTTGCATTTGCTGACTGCGCCAGATGAGGATCCGTGCGAGCCGATAGCTGAACTAAAAGATCTAAACCAAGTTCCGTTGGACCAAAAGAATCATCTGCAATGACCGGCTTGCCGTTCTCAAAAACTAAAATATTGGAGACGGCCCCCTGGGGGCCGCGCATTGCTTCGAGGCCCCGGAACGCTGATTCCGCGTACGTTGCGAGCGCCGGATGACCTCCAAACACGGTGCATGGAACGCCCGTGAGCGCCGCAAAAATGCCAAACTGCAAAATCCCGTACTTCCCCATAGCGAGCCCCCACCGTCACTTTCTCACAGACGAGGCGGGCTGTACGCTCTTTCTTCTTTCGGTCGGCGGTCTGCCTTTTCCGTCCTTCCCGTCATTGCGAACCCGCAGGGTGAAGCAACCTTACAACCTGGGCGTACATGAAACTTTGTTGGTCGATTTACCCGGTTCGCAGGTTGCTTCGGCGCTTCGCGCCTCGCAATGACGGAGGGGGAAAGACCCCGGACGACGGGGAAACACCAACGCATGCAAACAAGAGAAAGTGCGCCGGCTGTAGACAATAAGTAGACAGGCCTCTACAAAATCTCCACACTCCGCAGAAACACCCTAAGCCATTAAGATTATTATAATATTAAACACCCCCTGAAGGCTTTCTGGCACCTGGAAGACGCTCCACTGCCCACTGACTAGCCCTTCTTCACCCCCGGCGCTGCCTAAACGCTTTGGCTCTCCGTTTGCACTCCTACTTGCCTGTAAGAGAAATTTGGAATGGCACTTTGGAGACATCTGTGAACTTTAAATTAACCGCAGCCAGCTTCACCTTGATTCTCATCACGGCTTGCACCGCAGGGAACAACCAAAGAACCACGACACTCAACACACTCGGAACCGACAGCACGAACAGCACCTTGACCAACAACCCGCTCAGCGGAGCGAGTGCCACTCTAAATCTCTTCGGCAATAACAACGGCAGTACTTCGGTGAACTCGACTGCGAGCACCTTTGATGCAGCCCCTTCGCAGGTGGTGAACAATCTTCCTGCGCAGAACACGGCGATTTCCGGTTGCCTGTCGAACCAAGTGAGCGGCCAAGCGTCATGCCTTGCAAACCAGTCGGGCGCAGCGCAAGTGACTTCCGAAACGGTTCTCGCAATGGGCGCTTCGACGCTCCAAATGATGAACGATTGCAGCGTCTCAGTGAGACAGCAGGTCGTCCAGCAATTAAAGACCGTAAACCCTAGCAATCCAGCTCAAGTAAAACAGGTTTTCTTTCTGGCAAAGCAAGCCATGGCGCAGTGCTACTACCGCATCAACTCAATGCAGGGCGCAGCGTTGCCGTGGTCGCAAAACCAGCAGCAGATTAACAATTACAACGCCGGCAATATCTGGACGTTGAGAAACTCTTTAGGGCAGTAGGAGATTAAAATGCGCACACTTATAAACGCAGCTTTTTTCGCACTCGCACTGGGCCTCACGGCGTGCCAGCAAATGGATTCTGAATCGGGCTCGCTCGCGACCAAAGCCGCAGCGACTTATGTCGCGAACATCAGCCGCGCTTTCCCTCAAGGAAATGATGCAGCTGGAAGAGCGATCGATAACCGCTTAAACAACATGGTTTACCTTCCGCCCGTATCGTCACCGCCCACTTGGGCAGGTTGGAATAGCGGCTGGAACCAAGTTTCAAACGGGGGCATGTACGGAAACTATTTGATGTACCCCAACATGGCAGACGAAGTGACTCGTTGCGATCAAATGGTCGATGCGATTCCTGAGCAAGTGCAGAACCTTGATTTTCTTTTGGCGACGCTCGAACGCTGTCTTTTCCGTTTGACCGTTCATAAATCTCCGGTGATGAACGCGACCTGGGCAGGCGGCGGAAAAGATATCGCCAACTTTGCGGGCTACTTAAACGACTACACTCGGCCCGCGCAGTTTGGTCAGTATTCGTATGGCCCGTACTACCAATTCTTGCTGAGCGGGCAGACCGGCTACGTCACGCCGACGATGTAGACGGAACCGCTTCGATCAAAACCGAAAGACCCGGGCTGTAAATTTTAGCCCGAGACAACGCTTCGCAAAACCGGAAATCCATTTTGAGCACTCTTCGGATCGTTTCGTCGAACCAAGGCCGAGCCTTGTGGTTTGATAGCCCTTTCGGTGGAGATTTCACCAGCTTTAACTTCTCTGCAACCAACACCAACGCTCTCGGTAAAAGCAAAGAAGTGAAAAAATAGTGCCCTGCTTTTATTTGAAGGCCGCCCGCCCGAACCGAAGCGCTCAGCTGGCGCAACGTATAGCGCCGAAAATGCCCTAGAAAGCGATCGTAGCGAGAGTAAAACGACTGGAAGGCAGGCACAGTGATGAGGAACTGGGTGCCCGCATCGACCAGACTGCTCCGGCGCAAGCTATCTAAAACCTCCGAGTCTTTTTCACAGTGCTCCAAAACATCTAGCAACAGAACGGCGCTCATTTTGGCGCCGTCCGCCGCTTGTTCGGCTTCTGCCAAGGAGCGGAAAACGCGGATCCGGGAGTTTAGGGGGTCTCTTTCTGGATCGTGCGCGGAGTCGACTGCGTAGACTTGCAGCGACGGAAAAGCCTCCGCAAGTCGCAGAGCAACGTAAAGATCTCCGCAGCCAAAATCGAGAAGGGAATCCAAAGGCGTTTCGCGCTGCTTCAGGCGGTGGATTACCACCTCCACCCGCGCTACCTCCCACGGGTGCCGACCGGTGCCTTCGTTGTTTATCGCCAGTTCTTTTAAGTCCATAATTTTTTCGAGAGAGAGTGTCCGCTCAAAAACGCCCCCTCTATTTTGGGCCCACCACACCAATCCCCGCAAGCCCCGAGTGACAGTGCGGGGTCCCAAAGCGAAGTTTCTACTAGCGGCTCAGTGGGAAGCGAATAACGCCAACGGTGCGCTGCTACTTCGACGGGCTCTGGAAACTTCAGGCCGTGCAAAATTTCGAACGCTTTCAAAAGTTCCACCGAGACCCACTCTGGTGTTTTTTCTAAATGGACTTCGGACCACACCGGCGAGCCGTGGAGCACCCAAACTTCCGATTGAGCGTCCCGGCCAGGCTTCGACGAATTGCGAGCCATCCAGGAAATCGCAGCGTTTGGGGCAAAGACAGCGTCCCATTCGATGGGGAGCCGTTTTGGAAAGCGCACCATCACGGCCCAGCAAGGCGCGATTTTAGGCTCTCTCAACTTTTCGCTGAAAGCACACGGGGGGAGGAGGGCTGCGGTTTGTTCGGGAGGGGCCGAGGAAAGCACCGCATCAAAAGTTTCGCTATCGCCAGTTTCGAGAACGACACGCCACCCGGATCCCTCTCGGATAAGCGGCCCCACTTTAGCGCCAAGTCGAACGGTTAATGTGGCGGCTAAGTGCTTCGCAACCGACGTCATCGCGGGAGTTCCGACGTAGAATACTAAGTCGCTCGCGATAGGGTGGAAACTCGTGTCCCAGGCCGCCAGCGAAGCGTCCCAAGGGGCTGCCGCACCGGCAGCGATCCAAGCGTCCACTTCCTTTTGAAAAACCGCTTCTCGGACCGTAAAAAACTGTGCGCCGTGATCCGCTCCCGAGCCGTCGGAAAACCGCCGGGTGGCCACTCGGCCCCCCACCCCGCGGCTTTTATCAAAAACAGTCACCTGCGCCCCTGAACTCTGGAGCTCCCTGGCGCAAACTAACCCCGATACTCCCGCCCCAATCACTGCGATCTTCTTCAATGCTGTCCTCCTGATTGGCACGGTACTACCGCGAAACTCCCCTGGGGAGCAGATATGCTAGACTGGCGTGATGAAAGGCTCGCAAGTTTTGCTGACGTTGGCGCTTTCGCTTTTCGTTCTGCCCGCTCGTCTTCAAGGAGAGGGTTCGGTGAACCCCTACGCCCCGCCCGGAGCCTCCGCACCCGAAGCGGTTTTCGATTGGCTGGGGACCTTGGAAAGCCTCTCAGCAAGTGAAAGCGACCCAGAGACCCTCGCCAGCCGCGCAGCCAAAGTCGTGGGCAGTCTCGACAACCCACAAAGCCAAATCGAAAGTGCGGACATGGCACGCCTCAGCGCACTGCACCCACTAGCCGCTGCGCCGGTTCTAGCAGCAGCGTCATTAGACACCTTAAGCAGTTTTCGAAAGGGAATCCGGCCAGGCCAAGAGGGTTCCCCCTGGAGCCAAATGGTCAACTTGGCCGAGCAAGCAAAATGCATTTTGGCAATCCGCTCTATCCGATTTAAAAGCCCAGGAATACTCCTCCCGTTATTGGAGTTAGTCTTCTTGGGTTCGGGATTGGCTGGCATCAAAGCGCTTTCCTCGCAAGGCGCCGAATCTCTCACCGTGCAAGTTGCTGCGTTTGGGCTCATGGTAGCGCTCATTGCCACGCACTACGGCACACACTTCTTCAGCTTCGTGTCTAACCGCCAAAAACGCGCTCGGTTAAACGCGCTGGATCGACAAGCGAAAGAAGCTTTTAACTTCGCGGAGACGCACGGGTTCCGGTACCGGGTGGTTACTGAAATACAAACCCTGTTTTACTGCGCAAAAGAATTCGCTAAAATGGCGGGGGATAACGCCGGGGGAACGAAGTGATTCGGCCTTTTTTGAAAAGCTCCCTTCTTTTGCTCCTCGTCTTATTTCCTGCGGCCTTACAGTGCGCACCGCCGCCCGACTACTATGCGATCTTAGGAGTCAGTCGTACCGCAACGCAAAGTGAGATCAAAAAAGCGTATTACAAAAAAGTAAGCCAACTCCACCACGATATCCACCCCGATAAAATCCAAGAAATGCAAAGGGCTTCGCTGGCCTGGGAGATCTTGGGCGATGAAGCCCGCCGCAAATGGTACGACAGCGGTTACGCCACCGGCCAGGCACCGGCCACGGAATGGCACGACACTGTGGACTTACGCGATCAGTTTTCTAGCGTATGGGTGAAAGACTATGGTTCGACCCCTAAACAGATCTACGAAGGGCACCTTGCTAAACTAAAAGAGAAGTGCGACGGCTCCCCGTTCGATTTTCTTTACTACTGGGGCTCGTACGGAAAGCATGATCCGCAGCTTTCTAGCGTCCACCCGATCTTGGTCGAAGCGTCCAAGCATTTTATGAGTGCGGAAATTGGAACCTTTCTAGCGATGGAGCCCAGCGTCGGGGAAATGGCCCAATTGTTTCGCCGTTTACCTGCCGATGAGCCATACTACTTCGCGGTTCGCCAGCTGCTCGTCAGCAGCATTGAGTCCAAGCTTCAATCTAAGAGCGCTACCCCGGCGAATTTCCGCCAGTGGCATTTTTTAAAGTTTATGTTCCCGAAAGAGGAACTCTTGGAACATTCTCGAACTAGCTTGGAAGAGGACCTCGCTACGTTTTCGTCGCGGTTTTTCAAAAACAACCAAACAAAAGCGCTTGCCGTTTGGCTGCTTGGTTCGAACGACATTGACCTATTCAGCGAAACGAATTCTGCGTCCCCGTTGTCGGCCAAAGACCACCAGCGGAGGTACTACCAAATGGTTCAATCCGTTATGGCTGTCCCGTTTAGCCAAGGCCGCCGCCCTTTTGAGCGACTCCAAAAAGAAGTAAAAACCCGGCTCAGGAACCCGAGCGATCGGCCCATTGGGGTCGAGGTTTTGGCCGACGCGATGTCCTTGGCGGTGGCCGAACTGGAAAAGCCCAGCGCACGAGCCGGGTGCCCTTTAGCGGCATCTAAACTGACACAAAAGCCCGGTTGATCCCCTCGCTCAAAGCGAGTAAGGGTATCGGCATGGTTTGCCTTCGTTTAGTGATTTTTTGCCTTTTTCTTGGCGGAAATTCATGGGCCGATATTTCTGACGTGTTCAGCGAATACATCGGCCGTATTGTCCCCGTTACCCACGATGTTGCGCGCAAGACCGCACGAGCCAAAGAGCTCTCCTTGTTTGTCGCTGCGCTTTCCAGTTTGCAGAACCGCCTTGCCACGGCTTCTAAACACTCTGTCCAGATCGCTGCTTACCTTGAGCAAGCCGACTCGAGCGCAATCGACCCTTGCCCTCGAGGCCTCGATGGTTTGGTTGAATTGGAACTCGTCTTCAAAAATTCTGCCGCTTTGATCCAAGCCGTCAACCATAGCCAAACAATGTCCCAGACCGTCTCGCAGCTGCAGGGGCAACTCGATTACGCCAAAAGCCGCTGCGCCGCGGCCGATGCGTTCGATTCTTACGATGAATCAGAGCTAGGTTTTTCGTTCGTCGCCCCGGAAAAACCGGGCCTTTTCGATGGGGTCTACCTGGTCTACGCGGAGGGGGAAAATGGGGGCTCCCAAGGCGGAGGCAATGGCGTTGAGGCTATCCCGATCATCGGAAGCATCGTGCGAATGGTTCGAAACGGGGAGCAGCAGTCGAAGATCGACGACCTAACGAAACGGCTGAACGCGAGCCGCGCCCGCACGGCAGACTTCCGACGGTACGCAAAAGAGTCGTGCGCAGAAATATACCAAAGCCACGCCCAAGTGATTCTTGATTATGGCTTAATGATCCAGCAGCTGAAAGACTTCATCAGCACTATCCCTCAGAAAAACCTTTTGGAGCGCGCCGAGAAGATACAAAAATGCAGCGAGGGCTACGAAATACAACTAGCATCGCTTCTGAAACAGCAGGCGTTAGAAATGGCACGCCGGAAATTCGGCCGAGAAGAGGACGAAGCGCGGTTTTGGCTTCGCTACGCCGACACAAAGCCACACCTTCAAGCGATTGCTCAACAGGCCCGCGGCGCGCAGGAGAAAGACTGCGGGACTTTGGGCGAGAGTTTCCGGATCCTTCGGCGCTTTTCCGATCTAGCCCGCGTGCTGGGTTCTGATCAAGATCCGCTCATCATTGAAACGCAGGCTGTGGCCGATAAACTGGCAACGGTGTGCTGGGGACGTTTGTGACCGCGCGTTGGACGATTGCCGCTCTGGTTTTGGTTTTGGTTTCGCTCCCCCTCCAGGCGTTTTTTCAAGGCGTCGACCTTCGCAACGCCCAGTGCGGTGCCACCGCGCGCGGTAGCTACGCTTGCGACTTTGAATACTACCTGCACAAGTCGGTAGAGCTCACCCCTGCGCGCCCCAATACAGAGTACCAATTCGCCGTTGGAGCAGGAGGGTCCTTCTCTATCTGGGGTGAAGTCGAAGGCCAAAAATACCACGTGGGTGGGACTGGAGCCGGGTCCCGCTGGGACGCTCTTTCCCAGCAGGCGGGCAATGCCGCAGTGGCACTCCAATTCTACCAGCCGTTTATGCCAGGCGTTTTTGAGTCTGCCCGTGGCGAAGCGCTCCGCCCTACTTTCAAAGCAAACGAGGCGCAGTATGCCCAATACCTTCAAAAGGTAGAAAAACTGTCTGGCGCCCTACAAGACGGAGAAACGAAGTACGTGTCCGACGTTTCGGCGCCCGCGATTGAAGGGTACCGCAAGTCGCTCACCGAATTAAAAACGAGAGTCGAAAGCCGGCTGAATGCTTTACCTGTCTCACTGGTCGAAGCTAACTCAGATCCTTCTCCAGTGGAACGAAACCGCGTTCCGGGCGTGGCCACCGGTTTAGCCCACGCGATCGGCCGCGCAGAAAACGCCATAACCCCAACTGAGAAATGGGAAGCGCTTGAGCCAATTTGGGCCGCCAACCAAAGTGGGGCTACAAAACTCCTCGGTGCTAGTGACGCAACGGCTGCCGAAACAGTGTACGGGAGGTATTTTAATGCCCAAGGCCTTCCCAACGAAAACCTCGTTTCAAAAGAATCTGCCGCGCTAGGCCAGCAAATCGGGGCGGGACTCCATTCCCTTCCAGGCTCAGTCAACGGCACAGAAATTCGGCGACAGCTTGTCCGAGGTCTAATTGCTTACGATGGCAGCTCTGCCGAAGAGCTCCGATCGCAAAGCTTGGGCGGTATTGCTTTGGCCATAGGCGCGGATCAAGCGGTAGCCGAAGGGGAAAATGGTTCCGCCCGAGAACTCTTGAAGCAGTCAGCCCAGATCCTCGACACTGTGCTGGG
>JANPJT010000075.1:0-35736 GCA_031425635.1 Pseudomonadota bacterium | reverse complement strand
GGCGCCGCTTGCGGGGCCGGCAGCCCCCCTTTTTTTTGACGCCCCAGTCGAGACCCTGCCTCATTCAAAATAGAACGCGCGCCGCCGAAGATCTCTTTTTAGCTCAAGTATCGGCTACTTATGTCCGAAAACACTGGAACGATTGTTCGAATTTTCCAAAAGGGACTCTCATGCAAATGCCTAAGGTAAGACTGCTTGCGTTCTCGTTGGTGGTGCCTCTCGTGTCCATCGCAACGCTCAAATTCACTACCTACCTCGGTGACCGACGGATCCACAGCGAGTTTCAACAGTCGATCGAACAGTCGCAAAAGATTGCGCCAGAAAATAAACAGGCCGCTTTGAATTTTTTTAATAACCTCAACCTTTCTGAAACGTGCTTGAAGAAAACGGCGGAAGACGTCGAGTGGGTGTCGCAGCTCGGGCTGCAGTCAACGTGCGACCGGTGGGAGATGAGCCGCATTGCGATCTTAGTAGCAGTGGGGTACTCGGTCGGTTTGGTGTTTTATTTTGGGTTCCTAGCCACCCTGGTCCCTTTTGCTAAAAAGAACGTGGCGGGCATGGCCTTGGCCTACCGAGTCGGCTGGGCCACTGCCAATTTCGTATCCATCGTATCAACGATTGTCGTAGCGGGCCTGCTGTCTCTCGCTTTCTTCGAGCTGACGGTAGCGGTATTGGGCCGTTACTTTCCAAAGCTTCTTGGGCTCATTATTTTAGGAGGTATCTTCGCCACCTACACCACCTTAAAAATTCTTTTCCAGAAGACGCCTCTGGAGTTCGCGCAGGGTGATGCGGCAGAAGTGAGCGAGCAGGAAGCGCCCGGTCTTTGGAAGAGGGTAAGGGCTCTCGCTGCCCGAGTGGGCACTGAGCCGCCGACTTCCATTTTGCTTGGGTCGGAGCTGAACTTTTTTGTGACCGAGTTTTCCGTAGCGCATTTAGCCGGTAAATCAGCGGGCCGGGTCCTGTACCTTTCGTCGCCCCTGATGAAGACTTTAAGCGAGCAAGAAGTGGACGGTATTATCGGGCACGAGCTGGGGCATTTTAAAGGGGAAGACACAGCGCTCACTAAGTTCTTCTACCCGTTCAAACAGAAAGCTTACTTAACCTACACCAAGCTTTTCGAAGCCCCTCTGGTCACGCTTCCGGCTGCCTTCAACCTGCAGATGTTTTTAGAAACGTTTGAACCGATCCTTGCGACCCACAGCCGCATGCGCGAACTCGCAGCAGACAAAGTGGGTGTAGCGGTTTCGTCAGCTGAGGACATGGCTCGGGCTTTAGTAAAAGTACAGATCCATTCGGCGGCATTTTGGCAAGCGTACCACACGGCAGTGGCAAATAAGTCGGGGTCGCTCCCTCCGGAGCGCGCTTATTTCCTAGACTACGCGCAGAAAGAAGAAGCGTGGTCGGACGTTCTCACAACCTCGGTCACTCACCCCATCGATACGCACCCAGCGACGTCGGAACGGCTCGAAGCGTTGGGCTGCGAGCTGGGGAGCCTTCGGCAACAGGTGCTCAAGTCGGTAGACGGCGATTCAGCGTTTACAGTGTGGTTTAAATCGAGCGGGGGCGCAGTAGCGCTGGTGGAAGAAAAGCACGAAGAAGTCCTCAAAACGCTCGTGGATAGAACCCAAAAACCACCCGTCGGAGCGGAACGATCCACTCCCGAAGGCCGCGCATGGCTTGAAAGGAATTTCAAAGAGCTCAGCTGGGAGCCCGCCAAGCGAAAGGTATTTCTAGGCCAGGCCTTGCTTTTTACCATTTTCGCACTCGTCGGCACCCCCGCCGCATGGGCCGGCGGGTTTTTCGGGACAGGGATGCTTATCGTAGGTTCCGCGATGGCGATGTTTTTCCCCTTCGCGCTATTCTTCCTTATTCGCCGCCTTTACCAAGCAAACCTCGCAGCGTCGATCCGGATAAACGCTGATGGCATTCAAGTGGGCACATGGGAGAAGCCTTTGGCGTGGGATCGGATCAAGGACATTTCCGCCTCGGTGACCCACGGGTCGTGCACCATGACTTTAGTCCTGAAGGAACGGGTAGCGCCCCTTTCGCGGTTCGCGATCCTGCCGTTCAAAACACGGAGCCTCCCTGTAAGCCTCATGGTGTACCCGCAAAGCTACGAAGAGATTTTACCGCTCATCCACCGCTACTGGTCGGAATTGAAGACAGACAGCGAAGTCCCAAGCTAAACTCGCGGCGGGTTTTCGACTTTACTTGATGCTTTTTAATTTCTTCAGAAGCGCGTGAAAATTCAGTCCCCAACCAATTCCGAATTGTTTAGGCGGAAACACCCGCGAATCTTTCTCATTCCAAACATCCGAAAAGGCCCGCTTTAGGTTCCAACGGTAAGGGACCCTGCCCCAGTATTTCACATCGTGATCTTGTTCGTTTTTACGTTTAGACATTTTGTTTCACCTCAAACATAAGCTATCCCGGAGCGTGTCAGTCTCCTCCCAAGCTTGAAAGGTATCGGTCACCACTCGTTCTTAGCCGGCATTGCCCAACATCCGGCGGACTGACAAGATCCCACCTCGAGCGCCTCCATTTAAGCCCGGACGGAGACTGACACCATCATTTTTAATCGACATCCACAAAGATAGTTCGATCCGTGAGCTTTGTTTTTTCTAAGAGCAGCTGACTTTCCTCACCTGGCCTGGTGTTCGGTGGCAAAAGCGCAAGCAAATTGCTTAGCCAGGCACGCATGTACCGCAAATCGGCACCACGAAGACTAAGGTCCGCTTCCGAAAATTCTACCGCCAATTCGGTCCAGGACACCGACCCGTTGCCCGCAAGAAGCAATCGGGTCATCGTGCGTTCCCGCGCGCTGATTCGGCCCACAATCCGAGGTGTGCCGGACTCGTCTTCATAATAAATGGGAACCGTAGTGGTCACCGAATCTAGCCGCGACCGGTAGAACAAATTTTTGTTTTCCAACCTGGGGTCCGGTTGCCGACTAGCATCCAAGTGTTGGCGAAACGCGTCGGATACTTTGCTGGTGTCCGGCAACCGCCCCACCGTGAGCCGTTGAGTTGCATTGTCTGAATCTGAAAAAATAAAGGACTGTAGTCGACCTGGAAAACTAGACGCAATCGACACCGTCTTCAATACCCCACCTTCGTGCAGCAGCTCGTCTTTTCCAGTATCGATCACAAACTCGGTAACCAACGCGGTTTCGACCGGGCTAAAAATAAACTTAGGCACCTGAATGAACGCAGATTCGTCGTCAAATAAGTCGAGCTCTCCATTAGAAATCAACATATCTTGTTCGCGGAGATAGGCAATGTTACGGCCCTTAAGGGTGTGCACCAGAAAGGCGTCCGATAGCGCCTCGCGGCGGGTCCCATGCAGTGACCCTATGACCAGAGCGTGCCGGTGCTCTCTGTCGCGCGCCCAGCCATGGCTTGCCACGATCAGTTTGAATAAAAGCTCGCTATGTCCTCGATAAGATACTTTCGCAGGGTTATTGAAAATCTCTTCGGAAAAATAGTCGCGAAAATGCGTTGCAAGCACCTCGCGCATCTCTAGGTTCCACGGCGGAACGGCACCAAAAAACTGCGACTTGAAATCGAGCGGCACGACACTTAAAGGGTTATTTGGATACGATTGAGAACGCGGTATTTCCATTACCACGCTCATTGCATTGTCCACGCTCGCTCGTTCAGCCGGGCTGTCAGTAATCACCGACTGCGTAAACTGCTGGGCGCAATTGATTGACCCTAGCGCGATGGGTACGTGCAGAACCAGTGCTAGAACGCTGAAGTTAAGAAATAAGCCGGTCACCGAGTCTCCAAAATCATCTATTCCCCAGTGCAATCGGGGCGCAGGAGGGCGTTAGCATAGACACAAATATTTGTAAACGTCGCCGGTTTATGGGTCAGAAAGGGAGACGGAAAGAAAGCGTTGGAACCAAGCCTTTGCGGAAGGCGAAACGTTGTGCAAGGGCGCTGTTGTATTCACTGGCCGCCGCGCTTACCTGGGCACTCCCGACGAATCCGCACGCAATGCTTGCTAACCCGCTACCTACTGCAAAGGGGAAGCTCCACTTTCCAGTGCCGTTTCCATCCGCAAGCAAAACGATGAAGCCACCCAAGGCGATTCCGAACAGTACACCCTGCGCTACGAACCAGTCTTTAGCCCTCACAAGCCTCATGGCCGCTTCAGGCGAAACCGAGCGGACCAATGGGTCCATCGATTCCAATGTGTGCGCTTGCCCGCTCCCTTCAAATCTCAGGAACTGACCCGTCGTCCAGAAGGAATCGCTCAGTCTGTACTTGCGGACTTCTTCCATGCCGGCTGCCTTGCCTTTTAAATCAAAATTGGGCGAGCCCCCCTGGTAATTCGTGGCGCAAGAGGTGAGAAGCAAAAGGAACAAACAAAGGCTGCTAGATTTCATGGCGGCGAAAATACAAGCAGGTCTCGACCCTGTAAAGCGCAGCAACCAGGTGTCAGCTACTTTTCGGCCGAATGGTCGATGGGCACTTCGGTCCTTCACCATTTTTATGACACTGCATCTTTCGCAAGATGTTACGGCGGTGATAACCCCCGAATCGCACCCGGTTCATTTGCGGCCGAAAAGTGGATGGGCACCACCCACTCCCGTTACTGAGCACGCGGCTCCCTGAGCTTGTATTGTACCCAAGGAAAAAAGAGGGCGAAGACACCCGTGACCAACGCCAACGCAAGCATAGCGGCAGATTCGGAAAACCTCGACATCAGTGCGCCCGAAAAGTAGGCGCCGATGACCAAGACGGCGTTCGAAACGAGCTGAAATAAAGGGGAGTACTGGGTCACAAACTCAGTGGAGCAGCTTTCGATGTAAGTCGCTCTTGCCATGAGCTTGGTCGACGTTAGCCCGGCCGCCAAAATGGAAATATAGAGATAGGGGTAAAACGAAGTAGCGGGAAAAGCACCAAACGCAATAAACCCCAAAGTCCCTAAGCCGCTTGCCAACAAAATCGCCCCAGACCGTTTTGACAACCCTGGCCACTTTGTCCAAAACAAGCTCGTTCCGAGTCCTACGACGCCGTAAAGAGCGTCCACGTAACCGTATTCAATAGGCCCTGCGTGCATTTTCTGAGAGACGTAGAGAACCATGGGTATATTGGACAGCAAAATCGCGCTCTGAGGGATTTGGTGCGTCAGGCCAGCCAAAAAACGGAAATCTTTCAATTCGCGTGCGGGCGGAAGCTTGAAGAACTGCAAGTAGCTTTGGATCCAGGACGCAGAAGTTCGTTCGGCGGTACCGAAATTTTCCAGCCGCAAGAGAAACCCACAGGAAGCGGTCACGGCGACGGCTGACGCAACGATAATCCCCGTGAAAGCAAACTGTTCGTAAACAAAGCCGGAGGCAAAAAGAGCCGTTGCGCCCGCAAGCTGCAGGGACACTTCGAACAAGTTCGAGTAGCGCACGACGCGATCATCCGCAAAGAGACCTTTCAATAGAGTGTAGGTCGCAGGGTAAAAGGGCGAAAATAGGAGGCCAAAGCATGCGGACAGTATATAAACAGCAGCAAGTGAGGGCATGAAGATGAGCCACACGAGCGCCACCCACAGCATCGCTGCCTTGGCGATTTCAAAGCCCAGCTGGACCTGGCGTACCGGGTACTCCTTCAGGAGCCTTGCGCAAATGGGCAGCATAAAAAGGCTTGGGATGAAAAAGATAGCCCAGCTAAGCCCAATGGACAGCTTGCCGCCTCCAAGCTCGATAAGGTACCAGCCGTGGGTAAACAGATAAAAGTCCATCCCAACGATGGAGAGCACCGTGCTCCAGAAAAAGCGCCAAAAGTTCTTCTCTGCAAACGATCTTGAGTGGTCCAAAACCTTAGACTCCTGCAAACCTCGAACAACCCCCTAAAAACGCGTAAACGGGGAGCAACGGCTAGACGGTCTACCACAGAACATCGACGGGCTTCAATTTATCGCGGTTTTTTTGTTTTGGGGTCCGCGTTGGGCGCCCAAAAATGACAACAAAGCCAGCCAGGCGTCCGGCCACTTTTCGGCCAAATTGTCGATGGGTACTTCGGTCCTTCCCCCTTTTTACGACACCGTATCTTTCGCAAGATGTTACGGCCGGGATTACCGCAGTTCCGACACAACTGCTTTTCACTTTTTCATAGGCTCCACCCCAAAGCCGATGTCAGCAACGCCGTAGCCTCGCAGAATGTCTGAAATTTCTATTACCTTACGGTGAGTCACTTCACCATCGGCTGCCACAATCGCGTCTACCGGCACCTTAGCCCTGTTTAACTTCTCGACCGCCGCATTCAGATCCGCCAGCGTTATGGGACGTGCGTCCAACAAAAGTTTGCCGTCGGCCAGCAACATTAGCTTTAACGTAACGTGCGACATGTCCTCCGAGATTACGGCTTTTGGCAACGCTACTTTCATTCCGCGGTGAACCAATGCCGGAGTCGAAATCATAAAAATGATCAAAAGAACTAAAACGATATCTACAAACGGAGTGATATTGATCTCGTTGAGGCCTTCGCCTTCCTGACCTGCCATCTGCATTTTAGTTTCCTTTCTGGCTCAAAATTAAATTACCAACGTTCTGCGCTCGGCGGACCAGCACGCTAATGCGCTTATTAAACAAATTGAAAAATACGACGGAAGGTACCGCCACCAAAAGTCCAATTGCGGTGGCGACCAAAGCCTCAGCGATGCCTCCCGTAATATTTTCAATTCCGCCGCCCATGCCCTTTGTGGCCATATCGTGGAAAGCGCGGATAATGCCGAGCACCGTTCCTAGCAACCCTACAAACGGAGCATTGCTGCCAATTGTACCCAGAATGCCCACATACTTTTCTAGCTTCAGCTTGCGGCTATCGAGGTAGGCCATTGCCACTCGATCCGCTTGACTGCCTTCACGCGAACGCGCACGAAGAACTACGTCGATCACCTCTGTCTCCAGGCACGGGTATGAAACCTTCAGCGCTGCCGTATCAAGAAGTGGGAGCTGGCCACCACTTAAAAACCAGGCCTCTGCGTGTTCGTCCCAAAACCGGTTGCTGGTAGCGTCTAACCTTCGTAACTCAAACCAGCGCTGGGCAATTACCCACACGGTTGTAATACTAAGAATCAACAACACGATGAGAATCCACTCGGACCCCATCCAATTAAATACTGTAAACAGTTTATGTATCATTTATTCCTCACATCTAAGTCTTCAGTTAATGAACAAAGGCACTCTCGGCGCGGATAACCGTTCCAGACAGGGCGGGGCGTGCTTTTACTCCCCTTAGCAACTCGGCCACGCCTTTTCGTAACTGTTCTAAACCCTGCTGCGAATACTTCCCCTTTACGTGAAAGCCCGAAAGAACCAGGCCACCCGAAGGCTGCACCGTCATCTCGAGCACCGCCGTCACGGCCAGGGACGGATCGATCATGAGCGCACGTGAATAGGCGCGACGCATGTCGTCCTGCAAATCCGCTAAAGACTTCTTCAACGAAACCCGATCTTTCTCTTCTATATTGTTGCCCGCCATCGCCAGGTCAGTGGCAGAAACCGCCGCCCTCGCTTGAACGTTGCGGCCCAAAGCGCTTTTAATGACGTTGGTAGCAGCCATGGGTTGGTCGAGCTTCTGTATCGAAACACCTTCGCCAAAGGAAATTTTATCGCCGCCCATCATGCTCTTTAGCCGTTCCGCTGCTGTGCCAGTGGTCTCTATGAGTTGCTTTGCAAATCGGGAATAGCTCATGCCCTGAAACGGCCTACTGGCCGCCGGGGCACTTTCTCCTTCAGGCTTTTCTTGCTCGCTTCCTGCTTGCAGCGCTTTTTGCTCGACCTCACTTTGACCCGCGGAAGTGCGCATCGCGCTGGCGGCAAGCTTGATGAACAGTAGACCCAATGAAAGGTGCACGAGAACCGATATAGCAAAGTAACGCCCCCCCCGTTTCCATTCATTTAGGCGAAATAAAGGGGCCAGTGGCTTTTCCGGTTTGTGAAAATAGCTGGTGCCCGACGCCTCAATCCGGACTGAGTCCGTGATCGATACCTCAACTGAAAACTCCGGTGAGCCCGCTAGTAAACCATCTCGAGCCCAGGAACGCCCATCGTGCAGTTTCTTCCAGCGCCAGCCTCTGCGTAGCGATACGGTCGAATAAAAGGGGGCCGTCACCCTTACACGGGTGCCCAAATCTTCAAATCTTGGCGTCATTCGATGACCTCATTGCCGGTCTTAGAGGCGGCGGTGTCGGCGGAAGGGGTCAGTAGCTCACTTTCAATCTCCCGCAATCTGGCGTCGAGAATATTTTTTGCTGACTCTCCCGATAGCTTAAGCGGGTCGACAATCTGAATGTCGGGTCCCCGCTGATTGGCTTGCACTTGAAGCTTACCGAGATCAAGAACCCGGCCAGCAAAGGCTAGTTGTGCCGAGAGTAAAGCAATCACCCATAACTTTGCTTTCACGATGGGCCTCCCGACTTCAACGACGCACATTCGTCAAATTTTTGCTTCACAGCCGAGACAACCGTTGCCCAGTCGGCATCGCCACCGGAGCGGCGCGCCGCTTCGTTTGAAGCATCCAGGCAAAACCGCCGTAGCGCGTTGTTAGCCCACACCACAAACTGCTCGTGGCTCCATTTACGATTCTTGATAGAACGATTCTCCACCCTGGCCCGATTCACCAATCCCGAAAGCGCCCGGGCGCTGTCTTTTGATTTAGCGGCAACCTTTAGGGAGTCTTCCGCGCGACTTTGCACTGCCAACACAAACCGTGCATCGTCTGCCATCCGTGATTTTCCCACTGGCTTATCCTTGGGCCCACTCACTGCCAGCTGCATCAGGCTAACGAGTTCCGCATTCTTTAATCCCTGTACCGGAGCAAGTTTCGCTGCGGCCACAGCACCGAAAAGAGCCTCCAAAACGTGGGCCTTCGCGTTAGCCGGTAACACTACCGACTCATCATCCATCGCCGTCGCCACTACGCCCCACTGTTTCTGCTCAACCGCCAGCGGAACTAAGGCTTGTGAATATTCGCCACTCGTTCGCACAGCTTTCATTTCAAGCAACGCCGCAATTTCTTCTTCGGATCGATCTGTCTCCGGTAACCGCTGGAGCAGCGCTACTCGCAAGCGAGTGCCATTTGCGTTTAGATTAGGCAAAGGGTGGTAGAGGGACACCAGTTCTTTAGCGGTTTCCCAGTGACCGTCTTCAATAGAGCGCTCCAAAAGTAAGTCGCCTGCCAATAGCCCGCGAAGGAATCCGGGATTGGCCTCTACTGCGGACCTGAAACTCGGCTCATTGAGCAACGAGTAGAACAGCGTCAAAAGACTCTCGTTTTCTCCGTTTAAGCACAACCTGCTTTCGGGCCGCTGCAGAACCTCAAGGATAAACGCATTCAGCTTAGAGTCGGAATGAATGGCCAAAGCGCAGGTTTGCGCAATTTCGTTGGCCGGAAGAGCCCTGCGTTCGGGATGAATGGCCCATTCCATGCCATCGCGGCAGGCCGCACTGTTCATGTGGGTCTTTAAATAAAACTGCATGCGCGGGGCTTGGGCATCACCGGTCAGCGCCAATCGTAGAAATAATGGAGCAAGAAGGGAATGCGACTCGCGGGCCGAACACTCGTTCAACACCGCGGCATAGGGCATGGCATTGAGTGGCTCGGTGCTGCCGAGCAACCATAGCCATTCAACAGTACGGCACGCATATTTTTGCGGCGCATGGGCAACCACGTATTCGGCCAAGGCCGATTTCCAGGGAAAGAGTTGAGACGCATTGACCAACGCCACCACTTCGTCGGTAGTCAGCAAGGTTTCTGAGCCTTCAAAGAATCCCTTAATGAAATAGGTAACCGCCTCGGCATTCCAGGCCTGGTGGGCAATTCGATGGGCCTCTTCAAGCGTGCGGTTTTTATTCTCGGCAAAGGCTTGGCCCACTCCCGAAATGAGCGCGCCCAACGCAAGATTTTCATTATTGAGAGACCGCCCCTCGATAGCGGCCAGCCACTGGTGCAGTGCCTCCGCGGGTCTCTTTAAATTTAAAAGAACCCACCCTAATCTCAATGTAGCGTAGTCTTTTAAAAAACCACGGCTGCGCTTTTCGAGCTCGCGGTAGTCGGCAATCGCCGCAGGAAATTTTCCGCGGTTGTAGCTATCATCTCCATGTAAACGCAATAGGCGTTGGGTCGCTTCCTCCCCCAAAATTTTGTCACGCAGAGGATTAGAAACTAAAAAGTCTAGGTACGGCCCCAGACCCGCGATGATTTTCCCTTCCGGGGCGAAGGTAAGTAAATAGGCCGCCGCAACGCGGTCGCCTTCGGACTTAGCGTTGCGAAAAGTTTGTTCGACGGTGCGCACTGTTTTAACATCGTTCATCGAACCCATTATCGCAGCGGATATGCCCAACGTAAGACCGCTGTCTACCGACGCCATTGAGGCCGTGGGAATCAATAAGGCAGCGATTGCGAAGCGAATCATGGTTTCGGCTCCGGTTCGCAAAGTGGTTCTACTGGGCGGCGCAATTTCTCCGGGGGAAGCGTTAGCCACAACGCTTTAGCTACCCGCCAACGACGCGGTAGTTCCGTTTCGTCCCGCACCGCTTGAGGGGCGGCCGACTCTGGTAGCCTCGCGTATAGGGGCAATAAAGTTTTTAGTACCGAGGCGTGCTGGCTGGGCGCGGCAGTTGCTAAAACTGCCAAGGCTTTTTCCCACTGACAGTGGCGCATCAGAGCGAGCACTTCGAGGAGCTTCGCGCGTTGTTCTTCTTGCGAGCCTTTTTGGCTCTCCTGCACGTAGGTAGTCAGACCAAAGAATTCGTCCCAACGCGACTCTTTATAACGGCTGCGCATCAAATTGGCTGGGGAATCTACAGCAGACGAGATCGTAGCCGTTTGAAAGACAATGAGAAGTGCGCCAAGAACCATCGCTAAAACCTCACTGATGGCCCAATTCGAAAACCGGCGCGCGAAACCCACTCACGATTTTCGGGTCGCTCCACTTCCCAGTTGAGGGCCAAAATTACCCCCCACTGCCGACCCATTCCCATGAAGACTTCCAAACCAGTGCCAAAGAATGGCCCGGGCGGATAAAGCGTGTGTTTAACCGTTCCCCCCTTAACGATTAAACTGATGCTAGCCGGAACCACTCGCCTGCCAAAAAAATTAACCAACCCCGATAGGGGCGTGATTCGAGCCACAGCCGCCGCGCTCCAATCAGGAGCGGCGGGGACCACCTGAAAACCAAAGTCCCCCAGGGCATTTTCCAGAGCCGCGACGCTTTGCCGTTGGGTGGAGTAGAACTTTGAAACTTCGAAGCCGAAGGAAAGGTAAGGGGATGCGAGCCACATTATGCCGCCGCTTATAGGGTAAATAGAGAGGTACGGGTTCGAATAATCATGGCCGGAACTCAAGCGGACTTCGAAGTCCGCCGCCGGATTCACCGCGGGCTCGGTGGCGTAGTAGAGAGCTTCGTCTTCGGTTGCGGCCTCGGCGCCGCCTGCGGCGATAAAAAGTGCCAAGAGTAGCGCGTGAATCGCTTTTTTTGAATAATACCGCTTTTGCACGCGGCATCTTAGCAATTACAACGCGATGTGTCACTAATTATCGACGCGTTAGGAATTTATCGGCTCTTTCCGCGGATCAAAACCCAGAAAAGTCCGCCTCCGCCTCTGCTTCAGACGCTAAAGTGAAGACTTTCAGTCGCGCGAGCGTCCCATCGAGAATAGGGTGCTGCTCGGTGGGTATTTGGCTCTGGGGCAGGCGCTGCTGGGTCAAGAAGGTGTTAAGCTCTCTTTGCAATTTGGTCGTTTTAGCTTTCATCGCCTCGATCGATGGAAGGGGCAACGGGGGGAACATTTTTAAATACGCTTTGTCATCGTATTCTTTCACCAGATCAGCGTCCGAGGGATTGGGAGTCACTGCGTAAATGCGGCTCGGAAATTCCGGAGCGCGAGACATCTCCACGGGCGCAGAATGCTCGTCGGAAATATCAAGCAATGTATCCAGAAGCGTTTTTTTAGTAGACTCCTGAGGTTGGGGTGTAGCATCCAACCCTTGCCGCTCCTCGATCTGAGCGAGGAAGCCGTCGGAAGTCCCACTGAGTTCTTCCAGTAGTGTTTTTTTGGTAGAATCCTTAGCTTGGCGTGCGCGCTCCCTTTTTTGCCACTCTTGGATCTGAGCGAGGAAACCACGAGTACTTTTTAGTGCTCCCAGCAGCGTTTCTTTGGCAGACTCTTTAGTTTGGTGTGCACGCTCCATCTTTTGCCGCTCCTGAATCTGAGCTAAAAAGCGGGCGCTACTTTGAGGGTAACCGATATTAAAGAACACCCACAACAGTTGCTTCGCACCGGTGAGCTGGCGGCCGAGTTCGTGGAAAGGGGGCGCGTTCTCTAAAGCTTTTTTGACTAGCTGGCGTCCGAACTCCTTACGGTGCTTATCGAATCCTTCCAAGATTCTCTGGCTCAGTTGAAGCAGCATCATATCGCGGTTCCTTAATAAAAAGTCCTCCATTTTGGGTCGGTTCTTATTGTAAACAGCATTGTGTTCTTCAAACGAGAGCCCTTTATGTTCGTGTCCAAACTTTTTATAGTATTCAGAGTACCAGTTAGGAAATATTTCTTCTGACGAGGACTCCTTCACGAAGGTTTTTCTGGCCGAACTATTCCAAAGTGCGTAAAAGTCAGAAAGGTACTGACTCATCCGTGTGTTCTTCTCTAGGTCGTGGTGTCCAATCTCCGCATGCGGAATACGAGCCACGCGCGTTAAAATAGGCGTCTCCCCAAAATACGCATAGAAAGCAACGCCATAGAGATCATAAATTCTATAATCGTGTTTATGCTCAGGATACGCTATGTAGCAAAAGCGGAGTTCTCCAAGCCCGAGATCGTGTGCAACTCGATAGATATTAGGTACGAGCACATCCAAACCTTCCGGCGCTTCGATATTTGCGTTAAAGTCGAAAGTAACTCCATTGTCGCTCGGCGGAGGAGGACCGACTGGTCCCAATCCTTCGATTCGGGAACCTCTGGGGCATATCTTCACTATCGCCCTATTTTCTAGCTTGCCGTTGATCTCGCGATCCTCTCGATCGAAAGGCAAGGGATTCAACGGTTTTTGACGGCCGTCCAAACTGAAATCGTATCTCTTGATAGACACCGCCTCAAATTCCTTGCGCTGCCTATCTATTGCCGTAGAGAACGCCGACAACCTTCCGCGGTGGCCCTCAATGAGAGATTGAAACAAATCTACATTGCCAAACCGATCATGGAGGGCGGCATTTTCGCCAGGTACTCCTTCTTCTGACGCTTGGTACGCGACTGCATTGATCGCACTTCTTAGCCGCTTACCCGATTCCAGCAAGTCTTTCGGTTTGTTTCGTGCCGGATCGAACTTCTTGTAGAATTCTGGATACATCTCTGCACCACGCATAAAGTGATCCACACACACCGCCCAAGAAACAGGGTTGATCAAGTTTTCTTCCGCAATCGGGTTACCTAACCTTTTGGCCGCAAGCGAAACCATGCGTATGTTTTTCCAGAAAAGATCGAATTGAATATTAGCCACGCGAGTAAAAAAATCTTCCTCATTCGTTTCATCGAGCGGCAGAGCGCCTTCATCGAGCCCAGCGGAAATTCCATCATTGGATTGCATTGCGCACGTGTAGAACTTGACGATGCATTCTTTAAACTGATCGTAACCAAGGGAATCATCGGGATCCGTTTTAAGACAAAGGTTTACTGATTTCTGAACGTCGAATGCTCTTTCGTCGTTTGCAAAGGTCCGCATGGCACTGTGCATTAGCGTCATTCGGTCCTTAATTTGACCAAGGGATCGGTGACTACTTAATACAGCACTTTCTAGATCGCCGAGCCTACCGTGAAGGTATTGCTGCAACAGGTTTAGGTGCTCATGCACGCCTTCAAACTGGGCCCGCATTTCCTTGTGCAAGCCTTCAATTTGACCGGACATGTTTCGGAGCATCTCTTGAGTCACTTCATCCGCACTTTTGGAAGCGAAGATCAAACTTTGAGCAAGGCGAAGGGCTGCTGTTACTCCCATCGTAGTCGCGTCTTCCACAGTAATCGCACCTCGCTCTTCCAATGCCAGGATTCGACCCGTTTCCAGAAGGGCATGCGAAAAGGTACCGTAAATGCGGCCCGCTTCAGGAGAATCTTTCGATAAAATGGCACCAAAAAGATCCATAGATGCCGACGCTAGACCAAATTCGGCATTGATGGCTGCAGCAACTTTCTCCTTCTTTGCGCTATCTTGTACTTGCTGGAGGTACTTGTTTACCTCCTCCAAAGAAGTCCCCATCTCCACGAGCTGTTTTTCGCTGCGCTCTCTTATCGCCAGGAGTTCCTCCTTAGACGCCGCACTTTTCAGCTTGTCTTCGAGCTGTCCTCGGGTCATTAGACCGCCTTGGGCATCCGCTAACGCCTTGTCATAAACCAAACTGAAGAGGTGGCCAGATTCATGGAAGTTGTTACTCCATTCCGCGAGCGCATGCTTGCCCAACGACATTTCGTCCAGTTTATCCGAAAAATATAAATCTACCGCTTCTCTTACTCGGAGATCTGTTTGGGACTTTTCAGCAACATCCAACAGACGGTAACGTCCCATCATTTTTTCGTTAGCACGTGAATTTGACGGAAGACGCTCCAAGGAAACGTTTGCGAAAATTTGCAAAGCTAGATCTGCCCGGTGGCGTTCATTCATTCGAACAAACTCGTCGTACGCAATCCCTCCGAGGGGTAGGCTGGGAATGCTCTTTGCGCTCGGAGATAGGGACACTAGCTTCTTCACATTCTCAACAACCTGATCGTAATCTAAGCCTCGCTGGGCCCCATACTTACGTTGGTAGGCGGCTTCGAACTCCCGCGCCCAATGATTTGCCATTTGCGGAGGCATGCCCGGAAATTTCTCTACCAGGCCGACGGCATAGCGTGCCGCGATTTTTTCTAGATTTCCATACGGCCGTTTGTCGAGTTCAGTATTAGCAATGAAAAATTTGCCATGGAGTTCTCGATTAGGGGCTATGGGCTTTATTCGCCACTGCTGGTAGTTCAGGTCGGGGCCCTGTGCCGCTAAACTGCCGCAGCACAAAACGCCAGTGAGCACCGCGCGCAAAACTACCTTTTTCATCTTTAATCTCCTTAGGGTCTAAACGTAATACGGGTTGAGCTCGGGGCCTTGTGGCTCCTTGGATCTAATAGCCAACCGATTGTGGGCCCGCTCATAAAAAGCTTCTCGTCCATAAGCTCGATCCTGGAAATAAAATCAAAGGGCGACGGAGGGATCATCCAAAATGAATTCCCTTGCTCAGGCATGTCGAAAAATCTGCCTGCTGGAATATCGTTCACTATAAGAGGGTTGTTACTGCGCAGTAAGCTGGAGAGCTTTGCCACCGCTTCTGCCGATTGGGCTGCCAATTGGGTTCTTTGAGGCGTTAAGCGAACCTCCATCTCGCCTTCCGGAAGCTTGGAGCGTGGAAAATCCGTCGACATTACCGTGGCCAACGTGGCAACAGGAAAGGTGCAGGCGGCGTCCGAATAAAGGCCGCTGGTAAAGACCATATGCATTTGGCTACGATCAAATTGAAGTTGGTGGACCACGGCCCGGCCTTCCAAAGGCAAGGAGTAGAACGTATTTTCCGAGGCATCCAAGCACGGGCTGCGCCATGAGTGCGCAGATAGGCGATCGAAGAAAGCATTCCGGTCCCGCACCTTCTCCCCGCAAGCGCTTACCAGCATCAAAAGCGACAACATGCCCGCCAACGATCGACTCATGCGGTTCTGAATTATTTTTATCTCTCGGACCATTTTAATTCCCCCCCTTGGCCTTCTTGTCCCGGGCTATTCATTGGCCCTGTTTTCCCCTGCGGCATTGCGTATTCCAGTTGCGGATTAAACATACCGGGAACCGTACCCAACGAAGTAGCGTTTGCGTCGGGCAAATGGCTCACAAACTCTTTGACTTGTTCCAGTGCACGGGGCACCAAATCCTGTTTGAGGCAGTTGAACTGGCCGACCTTTGTAGAAGCATCATGTTTTAAATCCGTGCAGACTTGAATCAGCTTTTTCATTTGGGCTTTCGGAAGCAGGCTAAAGTAGCGCTGATCCATTACGGCAAGCAGCGAACCTTCCGGCGATCTCGTTGCTCCTTCATAGATATTCTTAATATCCGTGGGCGCCGGGCTTCCTTCGAAAGTAAACGGATGGATGCGTTTTTGGTGGTAGGGATCCAAGTCGATTTGCTCTACCCACTCGTAAATCAAATCGGAATTTAACTTTGATACATCTCCCAGGCCGCCCATGATGGCAGGCGGCGCGACCTGCCCTGCGGAGCCCGCGCTGATGAAGTCCACGGAGCCTGCGTCAGAACTGATAAGCAAATTCCCCCCTCGCACCCCTAGCTCTGCATTCCTTGGGTCCGCGAAGCCGTCCTGAGCATTTCGGTATTCCAAGTGGACCAAAAGAAAGTGCGTTCCTCTCCAGGCTCGGCCTCGTTCCTGCTTTAATTCCAAGCCAAATACGACGGGTAAAACAACGGCATGCATTTCCGGCGCATTGAGCTGAGGCTCGAAGGAGGGGTGCGCGAAATCGGAGGAAAGATCCACTATTCCGAGAGAGACTGTGGGCGCGAGGATTTTGAGATCACGCCCCCCCGTGCGAATTACGGAGTAACGGCTGGCGCGCACGTCCTTGTCAGAGGGCACCTCGATGGGACCATTCTCATCAGCAACACGCAAACACCCGGCAGGCGCCCCTGCCACCAAGCGTTCTCTCAGTTGGGCTGTTGAAAGAGTGACTTCCGGAAGCTGATTGGCCTGATACAACCGACAAATCGATTCCCTTAATTCCCGGCGAGCTCTCTGCTCGGTAGTTACTTTCAGTTTCGCCCTGATAAAAATAACTTCATCGACTGGGTGCCACGTTTGGCTAACCAAATCAGAAAACCATGCGCTCCGTTCTGCAGCATCCAAAAAATCGATGCCAAATTGAAGTGCGCTCAATTGCTCTCGCGCTGTGAGAACGTTGCGGTCGAGGTCTCCAAAAAAGCGTGCGCTATCAGAGGGCGGCGCTTTTTCCATCCATTGCTCAAACTCGATATCCAAACTCTCTTGTAGGTGCAGGGCATCGGCGAGCTCCATTTGCGCTCCTGTCGTGCGCAGAAGGCGAATCAGGTCGGCCAAATGACTCCAAGCCCTCGGCCAATTTCCATCGGTCCAGGAAAACGAATCAGATAGGACCGCTGCCAATAGGCCTTTCAGGCCCCCTTCTTGGCCGGAAACACACTGAACATGCCTTTGACCAGAAAGCATTCGCCCCAGAACGCGCACTACCACGGGCCGCCCCAACTGACGATAAAGGCTGGCAAGACTCTGTGGATGACAAATTACGTACTCGCTGAGGCCAGCAACGTTAGGCAGGGCCCCCGTGATACGCTCCAGGGCAATGGAAAGGTCCAACACCTGGGGGAAATGCGAAGCTATCAGCGGAGTAGCCAGGGCCTCCAGATCGGCCAAGGTGGCCCCATCGATTTGCGTCCGCCACTCGGCCCCCGGCTCCGCGGAAAGTTCCGCTTGTAAAAACTCCAGGAGCTCGAGTCGTTGAGCCTCGCTAAGCTTCGCACCCTCGATGCCCAAACCCTGCTTTTGGGCGATGGCAATGGCCATCGGACCCAAAGAGGTGCGGCAGCTACGGTTGGACGATGTGAAAAGTTTTGTATCCAGACCATAAGTTAAAACAAACCCCGCAAACGCTCGGTAGGGGAGCTCGCGGCAGTCCATGGAATGAAGGGCAATAAGCTCCTCGCTGCTGGCTTGGAGCATAGCTGGTGTCCGATTGTCTTCTTGGAGCAGTCGCCAAAATCCAGCCCAATCCAGCTGGTCTCTGTTTAGCTTACTAAGCCTTCGGAGGTGTTCCGACTGCGTTTCTGGCGATTCGCTAAGTAGTTGCCCTACCACACCGTCTGCGCGGAAGAAGCCGTTCACGTTTTGATGATTGGATAGGTGCATAGTGCCACCGCCGCAGGCAGCCAAAGTAAAGACTGCGCACGTTGGCAAGAACCACGGGGCCAGTTTTGAAATCGATTTCATCGCCGAAGGGTTTAACAGAAATAGACTGCTCGGATCAATTCAATAGCTCCAAAGGGAGCAATGGGCCGGTTTTTGTCACCTCCCCATAATCGTTTAGCTGCGAAAGCCCTTCACTAAATAGCGGAGGGACTCGCTTGGAATTGGTGCCCAATGCGGGCAGCCAGCGACAAATCTCGGCTCCTAGAATACCAACTTCCGTATACGGAGTTTCCGCCGCGACCCCAGGCCCGTTTTAGGCGGTCGCTAGGTTAGGGCTCGGCCCCGCCGTCGCATCATTTCGCCCGTGTCGATCGGAGCCGCTGCAGAAATTAGCGGTTAAAATTCCTACCCTTTTCAGAATATCCATCTTGGCCCAGTTCTTGATAGAACCTGAAACCGAGGTGTAAATTGGCATCGAGTGATAAACACGCAGTCATTGGCAAATTTATCGAAGCGGTTGAGAAGAAGGATCAAGCAGCGGCAGCGGAAGTCCTGAGAACCTGTTTTAGCGACCCCGGGTGGGGACAGGAAGATCTAGCAACGCTTTGCTATGCCGTTTTTGATAGGCGCCTAGATTTCCTTTTCTTGGCGCCCTTCTCTCTCTTTTGCGAGCGCTTCCCAGACTCACTCCTACCTGTCCAGGCTCTTTACGGGTCGGTTCTGACGCAAACTCAGAATTATCAACTCGCCACTGAAGAATGCCGTTTTTATCTGCGGAAACTGAAGAAAACCGGTCTTCTGGAAAGGCTCGCGGAATTTCCACTGCTAGGAACAGGGGCAAGTTTTGCGTTTTTGGCAATGACCTCAGCTTACACAGAGCTGGGATGGAGATCCTATAGTCTTCGTATTCTCTCGATGGGCCTTCAACCGTCCATCGCGATTTCAGACAGAGAAAAGGAGAAACTGCAAAGAGAACGGGAAATCGTAGCGAATGAACTGAATGAGGAAACCAATAGAGAGCTCGATTCCAAATGGGAGGCGTTTTATAAAACGGGTGCGTACTCCACGGAGCTTTATCAACTGTGCCTCAATAAGGAGTACACGGGTTTTGCCGAACGCGTGGACTTACTCGAAACAAGTATGCGCTTTGGGCAGTACCCTCTTTTTGAGAAGGAAGTTTTTTTGACAGTATTTCATATGGAATCAAAGGACTCTCCCGCTACCAAGTGTTTGGCATAACTACCATGGACAAAGTTGTCTCCATCAGGGTCGGGAGCTACCGGACGGTCGCATAAAATCGACTATGTCGATCGGGTTTTCTGCGGAACCTAACTGTGCGCGCGCATCGTTAAAACGGAGCCCCTGCCCCTTCGGCGCGCGCCGAAAACACAAACGATTCTTGCTTTTCAGCGAGGCGGGGGCGGGGGCACCGGCTCGCCGTTTAGCAGGCATGGCATGAGTTTGCCGTCGAACTCGCGTCGGAAAGTGATGAGCACCGAGCGACCTCGGAATTTCTTGAGACGTTTCTTCAGTTCTGGGTCTTCTACTATGATTCGCTTCGTCAGGCGATCACTCACTAAGAACATCAAACGCTCGCTCACCGATCCAAAGTTGGGCGCCAACTCCTCTTGCACATCGTGAGCAAATTGAGCATAGCCTTTGCCGCATTGCCTAACGAGGGTGGGGTCTTGGTATGGGTGGCGTTCTTCGCCGGAGAAGAAAAAGTCTGCTTGAGCGATTGAGCTTACCGCGGCCAGAATGAAAAACATTTGCATCATTAACTCCCGCTTCCGTCCCACCAGCTATAGACTTCGTCTTCAGTGAACATTCCCTTTTTCGCAAGGGCGCGCTTGCGATCATTCAACATGGCTCCAGCGCGAGCCACTTCAGGAGGGGTCGTCGCTATAAACAGCGATTCTGCTCCGCTATCAATGAATCGAATAATGGCATCCGTAAAAATGGGTGCGAGGTCCTGCCACTCTGCTGGCCGGATGCCTGAATTAAGAAGATAACAGAGGATATCGATAAGATTGCGCAGACTGTTTAGGCGTTCATGTTCCGGGACCATCGAAACCGCAAAAAATTGCTCAGCGATTGCCGGAAAAACTACCTGCTTTACATAACGACTCGCTTCAGTCAGTTGCGCAATGGAGTCCGATCCATCGCTAAGCAACTCTCTCAGTTTGGCAATGTGCTCTTGGTTGGTCATAATTTATATGGGTGCCTTTTTGCGCCGGAAATGAAGAAGTCCGCTCGGGCTATTGAGCTTACCGCGGCGAGAATGAAAAAAATCCGCATAATTAACTCCCACTTCCGTCGTACCAACGATACACTTCGTCTTCAGTGAAAAATCCCTTTTTGGCGAGCGCGTCTCTTCGCTCATTTCGTAGGTCCATGGCAGTGCCTACCTGAGGCGGCGTGTTGGATTCGTAGGGAGATTCCGCCTCGCTGTCGATAAACAGGATCAAAGCTGCCACGAAATCCGGAGCCAAATCCTTCCACTGATGCGGAGGAACCGCCACGTGGTTTTGGAAGAAACAGAAGAAATCGATAAGGTTACGCAGGCTGTTGAGTCGCGAATAATGTTTCGAACGCTCGGCTCCGTGCTGGCTCAAAATATACGGATAGGCCACCTCGTTCACATACTTTCCGGCTAAGGCGAGATGCCCCAACGGGTCTTGGCCGGTGGTGAGAAGGTCTCGCACTTTCAGTATGTGAGTCTGATAGCTCATTTCCAATCGGCGAAAATAATGCCGAAGATCCCCTTTTGACTAAGACGCGCACCAAAGAAGTTGGCCCACCGGAGCAGTTCCTCAGGATCTGAGGTGAAGGTTTTCTCGACCAAGGGATCAGATCCCATAGCCGCTAAATCGCGGTAAGTAGCATCGCCAGGCAACAAACCGCACCCAATTTTCTGATTTCTAAACAATGGATGTCCCCGAGTCCCCCTCGTTTGAAGCGCAGATGGACATAGCATTTTTGTGCATCACAAAACAAGGCCCTCGGCCAAATCTAATGCATATGTGCTGCCAAATTTGGGCACCTGTTTTCGTGCGGGGCGAAGGCTGAAAGGTATCGGAACTGAAACATCGGCTGTTTCAGCCTTGAGACTTTCTCAATTGTGATTAGCGGAGTAGATCAGTGTGGGGCTAATCAACTATTTTAGCCGCGTCCAGGCTTGGACCTACTTACCGCCAAACGGGCAACAGAGCTAGTTTACTCCCGTAAGTTAATTGAGCCCAAGCCTCCTTTGAAAAAGAGGAGTGACTTTACCCTTAGTGAACTTCTCTCCGGGGCACGCCTCTTTGCAAAGCTCAACTAGCATTGCCTATCTTTTAGGTGTTAAGGGGGGACACATTCACATTGGAACATACTACCTAGGATGTCTTTGGATACCAGGCACCGTGGAATCATTATTTCCGAAAACTTTAGTCCGAAAATCGCGGGGCTAAGCCGCATAATACCCAAAGATGCAAAACCAACTAACTGGTTTCCGACAAAAAGCAACGCTACATAGTCCAGCTCAAACGTGCTCTGGACGACCGCAAAACGTTTATCCCAAGTTGAGCGTTCAACTTCTTCGCATTCCGCTACAAGGACAGCCACAAAATCGGGCTCCGCGTTTAGCAAATTGCCGGCTTTAGAAATGACGAACAGGTCGGTGTCGGTGACCGTGACCGTGACCGAGTGGTGCTTGGAACCGAAAGCGTCCAGGCGATTTTTTAACTTGCTACTGACCACGCGGTTCCCTGAGGTCGTACTGCACCCAAGGAAAAAAGTGTGCGAAGGGATTGCAAAAGACGAAGCTAGCAATAAAACAAAGTAGCTGACCCTCGCTGGTGCGCTCAATTACGTCGAGGGAGAGAGGGGGGGGGGCGCTGTCGCGCTACGTCGTGGTTGCCTCTTCCCTGGGAATCACCGAGGACCAAGGTCGTTACGAAACAATCAGTCCTCAGGTCGCGTCACTCACTCAAAATATTCGTTGCCCCTTAAAGAAGCCGCGTACCTTCTCCTCAGGTTGAAAGCACCGCCGACCTTTCCGGCCGAAAAGTGGATGGGCACTGGGCATCGCTCTCGGAATTCCTCCCAATGCTTCGGCTCGATCATGTGAATTACCTTGTATTCATTATTTTACGGAAAAGTCGGAACCATGCTGGCTTGCTTTACGACACGACTGGCAAATACCGTCGACCTTGAGCCATATGGGGCCTTCCTGCCGAAGGGTGCTTAGGTCAAAGAGCACATAAGGAAATGGCTCTCCCGCTTTGTAAACCTTACCTTCGGTACAGAGCAGACACATTCTTGATTTTTCCTTGTTAAAGGTCTCTATTCGCTCTCGGAACTTCTCCCAATCCTTCGGTTCTATCATGTGAATCACCTTTCTTTCGGTTGGCGAAATTCCCCTGAGCCCGTTTTCCAACTCGCGGGAGGGGGTTCCAACAAATATGTCTGGTTACCATGGCCCGGGATTTCCCCTGTCTTGGTTCGAACAGCTGCGGCCTCTCCTTCAAAAAACCTTTGGCCCGGCGGAATAGAAATTTCGGTCCAGTACCGCGCCGTGTTGCCGAACTCTGGCGCCAGCGCGGAGTCCAAGCTTGCTGGTCGCGGACCCAGCTTATTCGCCGGCGTGCAAACTAAGCAGGGACTAAGGCTCACTCCGACAGCTCTTTGTAACTGTTCGCGCCCTGAAGTAGCGGGGCACCAAGTACTCTTTATTTTACGGAAAAGAGGGAACCGAAATCACTCGCCTTACCACACGACTGGCAAATCCCGTCGACCTTGAGCCAGATAGAGCCCTCCTGCCGAAGGGTGCTTAGGTCAAAGAGCACATAGGGAAATGGCTCTCCCACTTTGTAATACTTACCTTCCGTGCAGCGAAGGCACATTTTTGATTTTTCTCTATTAGCAGTCTCTATGTATTCTCGGAATTCATTCCAATCCTTTGGCTCTATCACGTTAACGACCTTTCTCTCATTCAGCGAAACTCCCCTGAGCCAGTTTTCCAACTCTCGGGAGGATTTTCCAGCAAAAATATCTGGTTACCATGGCCCGGGATTTCGCCTGTTTTAGTGGGGACAGCCGCGGCCTTTCCTTCAAAAAACCTTTGACCCGGCGGAATAGAAATTTCAGTCCAGTACCGGGCCGTGTTGCCGAACTCTGGCGCCAGCGCGGAGTCCAAACTTGCTTGCAAGGGACCCAGCGGTTTCGTCCGTGACCAAAAAACACCCAACTCTGAAGCCTTACCCCCATGGACTCGGTAGATAGCAATGACAATGGGGCCAGCCAGGTGTCCGACTACTTTTCGGCCGAATTGTCGATGGGTGCTTACATCCTTCACCATTTTTACGACACTGCATCTTTCGCAAGATGTTAGGTGATTGCCGCCCGGCTCGCACCCGATTCCTTTACGGCTGAAAAGTGGATGGGCACCGGGCATTGATCATACCAAGTTCGATTTAGCTCGGACGCGGGTCTACTTGGGTTTGTGGTTGGAACCCGTGGTCGTGGAAGTACTGTCTGTCTTGCTACGACCAACGAATTTATCGTGCGCGACGGTACCTTCCACCAAAAGGGGGCGCGCTTTTGGCGCTCGAGTCGTAATTTCATTCTGATAAGCGTAATTGATATCGCCGCAGGTGACGTCATCTTCAATACTGGTGAGCTGCTTCGGTACGGGTTTCCTTTTGGAGTAAATAACTTTTCGGTCCACTTGATTTTTGTGCACTCGTGGATCCAGGTACGTAGAGAAAAAACAAAAAGCCTCAATTTCCTCTTTGCCTGTGTCCGGATTCACATACGAGTAGAAATGCGCGATAGGGTACGTCTTTTGAAGGTAGGTACGGCCATCGACCACCTTGGTAGCAAACATTTTTGATGAATCAAAAAGTGCACCCTTTTTCATTTCAGGTTGAACATCACTGTTTTCAAAGTAGCTAGCGATATCAGAAGGGCACTCACCATCTTTTGCGGATGAACTTCCCAACGCAAAATCTTCGGAATTTTTGGCGGCCACAACCGCCAAACATTTATGCTGCACATTAGCCCCACTACGCAGCTCCAAGATACTAGGAGCGGAGTGGAACTTCGCTTCGAGATCCAGTGACGTAACGCGCTTGTAATCCGCTAAGCTCGTTTGAGCTAGGCCGACACCTACTAGGCCGATCGTTAATCGAAAATATCTGACCATGGTAACTCCGTTTTAGGCCCCTAAATCCGTCGCATCCATACTATATGAAGACCGATTGTGTCCATCAACGAATTCCGATGTTCTCCATTACCAGGGTAGTTCAGAATAAATATAAATGTATAATAACTATATCTTACATGGGTTGGAATAAGCACCCAACGGTGAAATGGAAATTCCTAACCCGTACTGATATTATGAGAGTACAGCCGAGCCACCCACACCCCAAAACAGGACTATAACAGTGAAATGGTTTTCTACTACTACGCTAGTACCTCTGTGGATTATTCTTTCTACCGGGCTGAGTTTTGGCGAGACGGGGGGGGTCCTGCCATTGCCGCCAGCAGCAGCACCTACAAATGAGCAAGACAAAGAGTTCAAAGTCACTGCCCCAGTCCAAACCAGAGATGCTTACCAAAACAGTAGTCAACTTGGCACCCAGTTGAGCTCGCCCGATGTCAGACTCGACAACCCCGAAGTCACCCAATCTATAAATAATGCCCGCGTTAACCAAGCTCTCACGGAGCAGGAAATTCAGAGAAAAGTAAAAAACAAGGAAATCACCAAGAAACAAGGCGAGGAACTTCGTGCGGCTAATGCGCTGGCCGCCATGGCAGGCTTTAACCAAGGCGCGGGAGCAGCGGCAGGTTCCGATGGCAAAAGCCGCAAAAACTCCAAACGGCCCAGCCAAAGGGCCACCGGAAGCGCCGATTCAGAAGCCCCCGGCAGCGGGCCTACCGACTCGTATTCCCCCAGCTATACCACCCCCGAGCCGTATGCATTGGACCGGGGCCCAGAGCGAACTAACAGGGTAACGGTACCCCCAGGTGGCGATATTGCCGATACTTCTTTGCAAGGGCTTTCCTCACCCCCCCCAGCCAGCCAAAGCGGTTTGGGTTTAGTCTCGAGTGGGGGAAGCGGCAGAATTGGCGAAAATGAATCCCGGACCAATGGGTCAGAGTCAATCAACCCTGAAGGCCGCGATGAACGAACTGCCACGACCAATGGAGGGGCGGTTGCCGGGGTTGGAACCGCAACCCCCGGTGCGGAAGCCACCCCAGGCGCACCCGAGGGCCTGGATAAGCTCGATGAACTACTTTTAAAGACTGCCATTCAAGTCAAGCAGCGGCTGAACAAACAAGCTAAGGACGGGAAAGGCACTGGGGCGACTGCGGACCGCGGCTTAGCGAGCGTCCAGGATGGCTCGGCCAACACCTCCGGCGGGACCTACGCTGGCAGCGCAACCGCGAAGCCTCCGGCCATCGGAATGGCTGATTTGTTTGGGTCAGACGCCCCCATGGAAAGCGGGTCGTCGCTTTCGGCTAAACGTATTGCCCGAGACCTTGCGGCAAAGCTCGATGAAACTAGCGAAGAATTGGTGGGTTCGAAATTAGCCGTTTGGTTTCTGCTCTTTTTTATTTTCGGGTTTGGTGTCTTCCTTTTTATTCGCCGTCGCGCTAAGTAAGCTTGCGCTGTGGCGTTGAAGGATCCATGAAATCCCCCGAATCCATTCCTCTACCAGAATACCGCTGGCTCCACGTCGTGCTTTCTTTTCCCGTTGCTTTACTTTTTGAAATCTACTTCTGGGTGGTGGGTCGCTTATCGAGGGTGGAAGCTCCGTCGGGATTTCTCCCATTGCCCTCAAACGCCATTGTCGTTTTACTCCACCCCGAATGGCCTCTTTTCCCGCCCAGCCTTTCAATGTGGAACAAAATTGCGCCGAAGTTCTGTTGGGTCGGGCTGCACCATTTTTCATCTTATTGCGGCTCCTTAAGCTGCGTGCTTTCTGCGTACCCTTGTTTTCGGTTTTCCCGCGGAGATAGGCAAAAGCCTTTTGAACGGATTGTTGCCTTCTTAAACGAGCACCCCAATCTGCCGTTCGCTGTGCGTACCGACTCCGGAGGCCCCTATGGCCAAGTGAGGCATTCTGCGGTGGCTATGGCGCTGCGGACAGGGCGGCCTGTGGTTTGCTTGCGCCAAGTGGGTACTAGGGTCATCGTGCTGCCCAATACTCACGCAATCCCGCTTCCGTTTGGTACCATCCGCACGCGGGTGAGCCGTGCTTTTTCAGCAGAAGAATTGAGCAAACTTCCTATCGATGCCGCTCGAGAAACCCTTCAAGCAGAAATTCAGTCGCCATTACTATCCGCGACTACAGGCGACTAGTTTCTCGAGCTCTTTTCTCAAAGCTTCAGGCTGGCCTGGGATCGCTTTTGCATAACGTGCCCATCCACTGTTCGACCGGGAAGGTGGGAGCTTTGGGACCCAGCGCGGCCGACTCTATCCAATCGTTAAAGATATCGGTAACTGCCTTTGTTTAGAGCGAGATACCGCTACATAAATTGCCAGGGATCATTTGGGTGCCGAACTTACCCGCGGAAAGGCCCTCGCGCAGGCCATCGCCCCGAGACAGCAAAGAGCGCAAAAGACGGAAACCGACGCAAACCCCAAGAAACTTACTTTAAGAAGCGCCCAATACGCCAGGGAGCAAAGAAAACCCGTGGTTCCTAGTATTAACGACACCTGCCCTGGCTCCCGGCCTAGGTGCGATAAAAGACCTAGGCTCACGAACTCATAAAGGAACGCTGCGATCGTCACAGCCGAAAAAATCACCAGGGTCTGGCTCGGAGACCCGTAAAAAACTAGGACTGATCCAAGAGTGAAGAAAGCTAGCAAGAAAACATACACACCAATTTTTGTTTGCCGGCCCCAGGCAGACACAAGGAACCCGCTCTTGTGGGGTTCAAAAGCTAACTTGGACGCAATCGCCAGTAGAGGGGCTAAGGTGACGCCAATTTCAAAAGCAACCAAGTAAAGCGTGGTTCCGCTAAGACTTGCAATCCGCTGGTGAGTGATTTGGACACTCCCGGTGAGAGCAAAAAAGAGGGCAAGACCCGGCAAGAAGCTGGGCGATAGTGCTAGCGCCACCGGCTCCTGGCTGGCTCTTTCGGAAATGCCTACGTGTGGCTTGCCATACCAGTCCAGCGCCCAAAGCAGTGGCAGGGTCGTCAGCTGCAAAAGAAACAAGCCCTGGAGGCTTAGAGAGTCAACCAGGACCAAGAGCCCCACGAGGTAGCCTCCCGAATACGCGAACTCGCTATAAACTAGACCCTGAGGGTGTAGCCCAGCCGCTAAATCGCTGCGAAAAGCCCGGAGAGTAGAACTCTGAGAAAAATAAATGCAAATGAGCCCTGCGAATATCAGCTCTGCCGCGAAGGACGAATGGCCATCCAACGAAATCAAAGCGAGTGAGCCGATTGACAGGAAAAGAGAAAAAGAAATGCCTAACAGGGGAATACTCCCCCGCCGCCTTCCGTAGAAAACTAAAGCAACCGCTAAAAAGGAGCCCACCAAAAATGCAAGGATCGAGTCGAACGGAAAGTGAGTAAAGGCAGCTGCAAACTTAAGCCCTTTGGCCAGCACAAGTCCGCCGCCCAGCGACTGTAAAAAGTTAGCCAATGAGAGCGTGGCAACTCTCCACCCAGGTGTTCGCATTTACTGAGCCTCTCGAACGATGGCAAATACGCCATACTCGTATTGTTCTGGACCATTCGAAAGCTGCCATACCTTATACTTCTCGGGAGGCGCCCAAACCGTCATCCCTCGGTTGCGCAAAGCAAGAACCAACGTGGGGAAATCAAATTTGATAATCGATGACAGAACCAGCGGGGTCCCTTTGCGTGCCTTTTGGCTGCCGTCGGTCGTGCACAGATCGTTTTTAAGCAAATACCTAAAACGGTACACGAGGCCACTCACCCCGACCGGAGTGCTGTAAACTTCCGGAGGGACCAATTCACCTTGAACATTTCCCTCATGGAAAGGGATCAGAAATTCCGTATTTGCGTGATCCGGAATAGGGTTCCCATCGGAATCCACCGATAGGAGAAGCTTTTGATCGTACAGAAGCGACCTCGGGGTCTCCAGTGTGAAAGCATCCATGTAATAAACATCCGCAATGGGCTCGCGATTCGGCGCGCCGGGTTTCCACCGAAGAAGGGAAACCCCCACTAACAACACGAGTAGGCGTTCTGCGGCGAAGCTCTCCAAGACGCGCTGGACGAACCCAATTTCCTCAAACTCTTGATTCCCTAAGCAGTTACCTAAATAAGTAACCAGGATCGGGCCTTCGGCCAGGAATTTTGAACCGAGTTTTTCCCTAGCGTGACTCATCTGACTTTCAAGACAAAACAAGTCTCCATGGACCGGCGCCACAACGAGCTTTCCCGACTCGATTTCGGATGCAAAGCGTTCTCGGAGGATACTTGTATGGCTAGTGAGTAAAAGCTCACTGGAATCAATGCACATATAATGCACCGAACTGTGACTGCCGCTATCGAGAAGCTTTCGTAGAAGCTCAATTTCGCCAAGCCCCTCCCCCGGAGCTAGTCCAAGCACCGACACAGTTTCAGATTTACCGAATAATTTGTCGATCCCGTAACCTTCGTACGCGGCGGCTTCGTAGTCGCGCTTTCCGTGACCCAGACCTGACGAATAGGAAAGCCATTGGGCCGCCGACCGGTACGCGGTGTAAAGGCACGCTGGAGAAAGGGTAGCGCCATCTCGCAAAAGCGAGCGGCTTACCTCCTCCGGTTGCAATGCAAGCGGAAGCACCCCTTGAATAATCCTGGTCTTATCCCGAATCACTTGAAACCTTCCCCCATACCGCACCAAACTCAAGCGAGTTTCCTTACCAAAACGCTCCGCTTTGATTCGAAAAAGCTGCTTCCGCGCCTCTAAATTACCGCTGACATCCGACACGGCCACGCGGAGAGAGGCTAAGGTGACCGCTTCGGATTTGGATTTGCTGCTTCGGCGATTCTCATCCACACAAAGATTGGTAACCGCTCTTAAAAGCTCGCGATAACCGCAAGGCCGCCCTCGCCGTTCGAGCAAAGAAACTAAAACTGCATTTCGAAGCGTGGGCCGCGACAAGTCGAAGTCGGCCCCCATCGAAGCGCCTACGGCTTTCGTTTTTGCCGCAAATTTTTTTAAATCAATCATATCAAACACCCAAAAAGCTATACGAAGCCTCTAACATATGTGTTGCCGGTAATGCCAGTAAAAGTCTACCCCTGCGCCAGGAGAAATAATGAGAGGAAATTCATTCTACGGCTCCGCTCTCAAAGGCCTCAGGCTTTCGGGGCGCTTGAGTAGCGCTGCAAAAAATCTAGCGCTACCCTCTATTTTTCATATAGGGGCTTTCCTATATGTTGCCGTTCTGGTTGTTCGTTTGGCTGACCCCTCCACGATTTATGTATTTGGGTTTGTGAACACACTGGCGCAAACGCTCCTCGGACTGGTGGTTGCCAGAGGTTTTATCAGGGTAAGAAGCAGGCAGAAGCATGGTCCGAGAGCCTGGAGTTTTTTACTTACGGCCTTTCTTTTCGTTTCTTGCGCTGATTTTGTGTATGGGTGGGTTGTGAACGTGACTGGGCTCGTTGCACTTCGCGGCACCTGGGTCGACCTTGGCTATAACGGTCTCTACTTTATATTTTGGGCCTGCTCTTCTTTAGCATTCTTCCCATTTATGCGGGCAATGCCTTCCAGAGTTTTTGTTACTGGGGTGGCCGGCTTCCTTCTTTACTGCGCGGCTTTGTATTCAAGCCTTTTACCTCTCCTGTTGGAAAATCCACAGGGCTTGGTAGTCACCGCCGTTCACATTGCGAGCTTTGCCTGTCGAGGGTTCGTGCTCGTTTCGGCGATTCTTTGTGCCGCTTTGAACCGGAGCAAAGGGCTTCAAACGCTGTCCCTCGGTTATATTTTATTAGCGGGATACGGGTTGGCAATTACTCACCTGGAGCTTTTAGGCTCTCTTCAAGCTGGCCTTCCAAGTGAAGCCCTTTGGGCTTTTGCACTGTTGGTATGTCACAGAGCCACGGTAGCGCTTGAAACAGATTCCGACTTTAGTCTGGTCAACACGCGCTCCATAAAAAGCTCGCTCTTGCTGCTTTGCTTCGGTGCGTGTGGCGTCTTCGCCGTAGTAGCGTTCGTGTACTCTTTTCTAACTGTAAACTACGATCTTCCTTGGACCACTTTGACCTTTTCCTGTTTAGCCATTTTAGCGGTCGGGTTGTTCGTCTTAGGGGAATTCGGCGTTCATGTCGTAGACTCCCAGTTTGCTCCAATACGTTCCGATTGGAGAAAAGCCGAACAACTTGCAGAAAAGGCGACTCGACTTTGCCACGATATCAAATCCCCGCTCTGCGCTCTTTCGCTTCTGAACACAGACTCTCAGCTTTCGAAGGAGGGAGCTTTACGCGGAAAAACTACCCGGCGTATTATTGACCTGGTTGAAACTTACCTCTCTGATTACCGGTGGCACGAAGCCAAACGCACTCGCTTGGCCCCTATCTTAGAACAGATCCTTTTGGAGAAAAGATTGACTCACCCTAATTTTGAATCAATTTTTTCAATTCAAGCCGAGGAGCGCGGCATGGAGGCACCGATGTCGATTGATCCCGCGGTATTAGGTGCTGCACTCTCCAACTTTCTCGATAATGCGATTGAAGCCGTGAATGCAGTTCTTCCGCCGCGGCAAAAGAAAATTCTGCTTCAGGTACGCAGCGAACACGACATGATTCATATTACAATTGAGGACACTGCGGGGGGTATACCGGATGTGGTCTTGAAGTCATCGGGACGGTTATCACCGCATTCGGAAAAAATTAATGGAAATGGCATTGGACTATCAACGAGCTTAGAGGCTATCCGCGCTACCGGCGGTTCTGCGAGCGCTTCAAATTCGGGTTTTGGCGGTTTGGGCGCTGCAGTTTCCCTGCGGGTGCCGCTAGCTGTTGGAGGTATATAGGTGCCCGCGAAGCGATGGGGCATCGAACTCGTTAGGGGACAGAACCGCCCTACGTTTAAGGTCTCCACAGCCCCGTAAGCTAGCCGAGGCGGAGCGCTGCATCCAGATTGATTGGCGTCATTCCCTTGTTTGCCGCCGGCCTCGCCCGAAGGCAGGGCGTGGCAGTCTCCCGCCAAGCTTATGGGCTGTTTTCATTTAACCCCGAACGTTGACTATGCCCTAACCCCTAACCAGCCGGTCACCCTGAGCCTGCCGGGCCATTTGGGGGCCTATTAGGCGCCTCATTTAACCTTAGGCCCGTCTACGAACACTAGTTCACAGCCGAGGGCTTTCAAGGCTTCCACTTCTAATTCTGAAAGGGTCTTTTTTCCCGTTAGGATGAGCACCGGCTTGCCCGTCTCACCTACTTGGTAGTACCGCCATCTGCTCGGCAGCACGGCCCACAAGGCGAAAAAAACCAACCCCGGAATTTGCGCACATCCCATGATTCCGATTTGAATCAAGAAACTCACTCCAACCGACTGTGAAGCCGCTGGCATAATTGTTGATTTCCCTCATGACGATCAGGGAGTGGCTGCCAAGAAGGATATGTGACGGGGCAAAACATTGGAATTTGGGGCGGGGCCAGAAGCGAATACGAACGAAAATCAATTTCGAAGTTTTGCCACGTGGAACCAACTAATGATTCTGGTTAAGCGGATAAAAAATTAGTTTAAGAAGTTTACAGAAATTTGTACCATGTAACAACCCAAGCCCACTTTTGAGAGCGGGAGACTAGCGCATCGTATACTATGTACAGATGCAATATCTCGTTGTTTTTTTACTTTTGCTTTGTGGGTGCCAAACAACCCGCGACGCTCCACAGAGCGTAGACGAATCACAAAAGCTTCCCACGGCTCCTCCAGATTCGCTGATTCTCCCTTCTAGGCATTTTGTCACTGTATATAATCCCAATAAGAATATTGCGTACTATTCAGCGTATGTGTTGCGTGCCGAGAATTTGAGAATGCCCAAAATTGAGAGAAGGGACTTGTTTCACCCTGACCCACACCTAAAACCGAAGGGGGCAACAGCAGTACGCCCGGAAGGGTACTTTAAAACAGGTTACGACAAAGGGCACCTGGCCCCATCAGCCGACTTTATCTGGGATCGCGAGGCAAATAGAGACACTTTCGTGATGTCAAATATTGTGCCCCAAAGGCCAAAACTCAATAGAATCGCCTGGAGCTCACTAGAACGTGCTGTCCGTAGTTGGGCGTGCAAGGAAGACGTAATTAGAGTGGTTACAGGCCCCATTTTGAGCGATGACGGCACTTACCTTCCGGGTCGCCCCGTTCCTATTCCGGCGAAATTCTTCAAGGTGGTTTTTGATGAAACCCCTCCAAAAAAAACTATCGCCTTCATCCTGACGCAAAAAGACGGTGAGGCCGATGCATACAAAACTAGCGTCGTTTCCCTTCAGCAGGTCGAGAAAGAGACCAATATAAGTTTTCTTCCAAGGGAAATTGCTTCAAGCGAAGTCGACACCGACTACAATTCAAGCCTCAGTAGGTGGGTGGGAGATTCTTGCCATCTGATTTCAGGTCCCGACAAAGTAACTCCAATAGCGCCAATAGCCATCGGAAACAAGCGCTAGAGGTAACAGAAGGGAACCAAGTCGTTGGTGGACAGCCCTACGCCCACGGCCCGTTTGGGCCGTTTCGGTAGAGGTAGAAGCGGCCCCGCCGTCGCATAACAGTGGCGGTGTCATTCTGCGACCCTGCGGAAGGTAGCGGTAATAGTTCCTACTCTTACGATTTAACCTTGACTCAGGCTACTTTGCTTTCCGAATCAGCGGGCCTGCTTTCTTTCTTTTCTAAGCGATCCTCTGCCTTCTGATGAATGAGAGCCAATGGCAAAATCCCTGAACACCACATTAGCATTTCAATGATGGCCCACCATTCGCCGCGCATTGCAAATGCGACTAATGACATGGGAAGGATTCCAATAGCAGAAAGCAGACCAATGTAGGTGGCCAACGAACCCCAATAATGGTGAACGGCCACCACCGACCAGGCCATAACAAAATTTGCTATCCCAATGATTCCTAGGAAAACAACACCCTTCGAAATACGCGATGTTCTTTGAAACCAGCAAAACGCCAATGAAATGGTGAATGTCAGAATGTAGAAGGAGATCATTAGTGGACGAGCAAACATGAAAATGCCATACGCCATCGAGATAGCGAGCTTACCGATCCACAAAATGAACAGACAGAATACAACTATGCCGAGCAGTGCTCTCATTGCAATGTAATCGGAATAAATAACGCGCCGCTTTAGTTTTGTTCTCTTTAAACCGAAAATTGGGCACTACTACGCGTGCCTTTTTGTGGCGTTACGCCCGAAGACCGATTGCTCGTTCCTTTTTTTAAAGCGATGAAGTCTCAGCCGGTAACCAGGGCCGTAATGAATCTTAAGCTCAAATAGTCCGCTCTCTAGATCCCGGACCCTGCCAAAATTTCCCCACCGCAACTTTTAAAGAAATTCCACAAAAAGACGAAACGGAAGCATGAAGAATATAATGCTCATGATTCCTTTTTTATTGTCTGCTTGTGCCAGTGTTAAGGTGCTGACAGTCAACAAGCATCTTCCCAGCAAGCCTGAAGAGTGCAAGATCGAGGTGTTGTCAAAAGAACCTTCGAAGAAATACGAAGAAATAGCCGTATTAGAAGGCACGGGAGGCGAAAGCAACGGCGCCTATATTTCTGATGCTAAGGCATGGGCCTGCGAACTTGGAGGCGACGCTTTAATTATGGGAAGCAGCGTAGCAAAAACTGAAGGCGGCGGAGAAATAACTTACACGCGCCTCAACACAACGCTTTCTGTAATTAAATACACAAAATAGCCTACGCTTTAGGGCAAAATGTGGCCCACCACTTCAATTAAATCTGCATGCCCCTCACTTTGGAAATGTACGTTGTCACCTCACCTTTGCCTTTGTTGTATAGGTCTAGCCATTGCCCTAAGTAATAGCCTAGAGGAGTTTCCTTTTACAGAATGCGCACCAACCGGCCCGAGAGGACCGCAAAGGACGAGCTGCACCGCTTAAAGCTTTGGCGTATACGCAAAGGGTGCATTGAAACCCCAGGCACAGGAATCGGGCATGGGGCGTGCAGTCTATCGTAGGCATTACGATACAGTCTTTCCGGGGGGAAACATGAACTGTGCTCAATCAGGTTTGCGGCTTACCGTTAGTCTATTCGCGTTGTCTCTAACGTTAACTGTCTTCGCAGAGTCGAACCGAGCGTCTTCGACCGAAAAGGCTTCGAAGAACAATGTGGGCCACGGCTTGTACGAGTCCCCCAAAGCATTCATGATACACGTACCGGACAATGTTTCCGTACCGAAGACCGAAATGCAGCGTTGGCTCGGCAATAACGCTTACGACTTGCGGCGGCTAAGGGATTCAGCAAGGTATGATTTATCTGAAGTCCTGCGGATGAAGTCGGCTCTTTTAAACACAATTCCCTCCAACACGGTGACCAAGGATCCAAGAAAGTTTAAGTTCTTTTTTCCGGCCTCTGATACGAAATCGGTTCTAACTGGTAGATTCATCCTCGGCGCAGACGCGGAGAACAATCAAATAGTGGTTGTTGATTCCGTGACAGGAAACACTTCTACGTTCCCCGCGGGAGAAGTGAGTTACATCGGGACTTCTAAAGCAGGGGAACTTATCGTCCTGCACCGGAGGGGAGATAGTGAGGACCTCTACGTCGACGGAGTCAAAGATTCGATAAAGTTCGACTTTGGGGATATGAGTGGCATTAGCGCGTATTGGAGAAGTAAAACTTCAGGAAAGTTCGTCTTAGAAAAGAACTCCGCTCAAGGAAAGAATGGAATTGAATTATCGGTAGGTCACAGGGGTGAGCTACTCAACAACCTCCTTGTTGCTCGCTCAATGCTTGGATTCCGACAAGATGCAGGGATGGGCAATCCCTTCGAATATCTGGGGCTCAACGATCGGCCAGCGATTGCAGTGGCCGTTCCGGCCCCCGTCGTTTCTCTGGCTCAAACGGGGCGGAAGCGTTCGTAACCTTAGAAATTGGGGGTTTCATTCTAGTAATGGCAACCACGATTTCGAAACGCCGCCTGATGTCGTCCCTACGCTGTGGGACACCCGAGAAAGACTGGAAGTAAGCAAATGACGATGAAAACCAGGCAACTTTTGAACCGTAACGCCGAGCATGACTTGAATGTGCAAATTTTCTTCGAAGACCATGTGACAGAACGAGACTTCACGGTCGCCGCGACGGAGGGAAAATTGGAAACAATTTAAACCTTGTGGAGTTATTGAGATCCAAATTAGGGATCTTTTTGAATTGCCGCATATCCCTACTCTTGCAAAGGCTTATTACCAGGACTCCCTGGAGAACGACCCAGAACGCTACACCTCCCGCTTGTTGCGAGACTAAGTCGCGTACGGGGCTAAAGCGCCGATAGTTTGTCGCAAATGGCCAAAGCCGAAGTTGAGGCCGAAAGGGTCTCAATCGCCCCGTCACGTCTCTCATATTGCAAAGCTTGCAAGGCCAGGCACTTGTGCACTAGCTGAGTTCCAAGCTCCGCGTCAGTTAGATCACTATCGGGGCTTCGCTGTTTATTACCGGCACTCATCAACGCCCGCACTTTCGCTAAAGATTCAATTTCCCTAGCTAATGGCTCAGAGAACTTCTGGTGGATTCGATAGGCCGCTAATCCAATGCCCAATTGAAGAACGTTGCGGCGATCCACTGAAGGGGCTTGATCCAGGG
>JANPJT010000074.1:0-3809 GCA_031425635.1 Pseudomonadota bacterium | reverse complement strand
CGCGCTCGGAATGGCGGTCGGACGCGACCGGCGAGGCAGCGATGAGCACTTTCTTAGGACCCCCCTTTTGGTGGGGCACTCCGAAGTTGGTCAAAGTGTGCGGGAAGAGCACGAAGAAAGTAGAGCCTTTGCCCGGTTCGCTTTCCACCCAGATATTGCCGTCGTGCAGCGTGGATATCTGTTTTGCGACCGACAGGCCAAGCCCTCTGCCGCCTTCTCTTCCATTTTCCTTAATCTGAACGAATCGATCGAATATTTTGTTTAGCTCTGCCTGCGGGATGCCTTTTCCCTCGTCTTTTAAACTGATGACCACCATCGGGTAAGGAGGGTCGTTTTTTCGGCGCCCTTGGAAAGGGGCGACGTTGAGATAGATACTCCGCCCTGGGTCGGTAAATTTCAGTGCGTTGCTAAAAAGATTTTGGACTAGTTGCCCAATCCGTTCCGAGTCAGCAAGGACGTGCCAGTGGGGGATGGGGTTGTGGTAATGGAACTGCACCTTTTTTTGATCGGCTTGAAGCTTATAATCTTGGTAAAACTCGTTCAGGATCGTGTTGAGGTTGAGGATTTCATAGTGGGGCTTTAACCCCTGTTCGAGTGCCATGACGTCCAACAGATCCCGCACCAAAGTGAGCGCATGCCCCGATTGCCTGTGGGCTCGGACCAAAAGTTCGGAAAACAAGGGGTCCATGGTCGGTTTGGGTCCGTTCGATTTTAAGACCATCGACAAGCACGTCTGAATGAGCGCAATCGGCGAACGCAAGTCGTGCGCGCAGACTCCGAGGAATTCTTCGCGTTGCTTCAGCGCGGTATCTTGTTTAGCGAATGCGCTGCGCTCCTCGAGACGCACTTTTGCTGCGGCAATCCCTTGCGCGATGCGTTGACGGATGAGGGGCCCGTTCTCTTCTGCTGCAATGAGACAGAGATCGCCTGGCCAATGTGCCTTCCATTTGGCCGCAGCGCCTTTTGGCAAAAAGCAAAAGCACGCGAGGCTGTTTTCTTTTCCATGGCTCGCCCGAAGCTGGGCGTACTGCGTTAGGACCCAGTCAGGGTTACTACCGGCAAAACCAACGGCATCCGCCTGGCTCGCCTCGGGGACAAGCGTTAGACCTGACGCGGCAAGTTTCTTCGCCGCGTGTTTGGCGGCGCTCTGTGCTTTAACGTCGTGCATGAGGTGGAAGAAGGTGCGTGGCTTACGCGGCACAAAGAGCTCCTGCTTTCTCTTTCGGAGAAAGCAGGAGAATCGATGAGTGAATTTGGCTCGGTGCCGGTGCGCTTACCGAATATCCATGCCGACCTGCAGCACGTGGATCAGTTTCCCCGCTTGAGACAACCCGATCAACGCGGTGGCCGACTTCCCTTTGAGCGCGAGCGGGATATCGTAGCTCAACGTGAGGGGAGGGTACGGAGTGCCGAAGCCAGGCGAACGGTATTCGCTTCCTACCGTGCTGTTGTTCGTGTGCCGAATGGTCGGTTCGCTCACGGAAGCCGCTCGGACAGTGAACGGGCCCACTTGAGGCGATCGCACGTGGGTTTGCAGCTGCACTTGGAATCGAAGTGCTGTCCCCGCCGTCGCTACCAAGACCCCGCTCGGGACGGGTGCCCCCATCGAGTCTTTCAATAGGAGCGACGAGTGGCGATCGATTTCCATGCGAGCGGGAAACTCCTGCGCGGCAGACAAAGGAGTTCCCGTCTCGACTCGAAACGGGACATCGATGCTGCTACCGACCCAAATCCCCGGTTTCACTTTGACGGCAACGGACGTTTCTTCCTGCGAGCCGATTTCTGGGATTTCTAGAAGGGTTCCCGAAACAACCGCAACGACCGGAGAAGTGCCCATTCGAAAGGGCGTCGGAACCGATTTCTCACCGAGGAGGTTTTTAAAGACCAAAGTGGCGTCCACTTCCTCGTCGACTTTTGGCACCTTCGCTAGCTTGAGCGATTGAAGTTCCAGCGGAAAGTGCACTGTCCCCGTTGCGGAAGCTTGGTGCAATGGCAGGCCACCCCGACGGTTGAGTCTTGCGCCCAGTTTCAAATCCGCCCCCGCTTTGGACGGGAGTGCTTTGGAGTACAAAAGCCCTCGGACTTTGGTTTGGGTTTGGCCCGCAAGGCTAGGCAACGCTCTCGCCGTGCTTTCCGCAAGGAGGCCTTTTTGTTCGACAGGGACTGCGGAAAGGAGGTTTGCCGGTACGGGTTTCTTTCCTAAGTTATCGATCGAAAGCGCGAGCAAGACGTCTTCTCCTGGAGTGAACAGGCCATCGCCGCTGGATTCTTCCAAGGAAGCGTTTTGGAATCGGAGCAAGTACCCCGTGGAAAGGTAGTTTTCCCAAGCGGCGCTCCCTAAAGTGTATTGTTCCGATCGCGCTGCGGGTAAGGATTGCCCGAACCCATCCAAAATACCTTGGTCCATCGCGCCTTGTGACAGCGACTTTTGGAATTCTGACGGAAAAGCTTCCGCGAGCCCTCGGTCGTAGGCGCCTTGGATTTCTTGTTTGAAAGCAGCGTCGTGGCTAGCGATGAAAGCACGTCGGTAGCCGGCTTGCACCGCCCCTACGTACCCCGCCTCATATGCGCTTTCGCAAAGCGGCTTAAACTCCGGCAACACAACCGAGTTGCACGAGGGGCCGAAGAAACGCTTGTCTGTGGCAATCGTATTGACGTTCGCAGCTGGAGCTGCGGGGATACGGTACGCCGGATCGACCGGTATGGGTAACGAGGGACCTGCTAGTTTCCCAATCGCTTGGGGGGTTGCCACTAACGCATTGCCTGTGTCGTCCGGTGCGGGTTGATCTGTCGTTGCCTGGGGCATTAAGACGCTTTCTGAATTGGCAGGGGTTCCGGAAAGAGTGAGGTTGAGAGCGTCGTTGTACCCGCGCGGAAAATCTTCCAGCTTTGCTTTATGAGTTGCTTGGTTTTTCCCTTCCCTTTCACCGGCTGCGTATTGGGCCGGGTCTTGAGTCGGGTTGCTTCGGCCTGAACGGTAGCCCCGCCGCGACTCGCGTTCTTTGGCTTCCGTTTTCCCCGTATCGAAACCAAGTTTTTGAGCGACTCGTGCCCCTTCTTGTTCTCCAGCCAGAGGGCCTCGCGCGCTGCCTTCTTTATCGCCATCTTGGGCGCCAAGCCGGCGTGCTTCGGTAGTGGTTCGATTTTTCTCTGCCTCGTAGTTTGCAAGGACCGTCGTGTAGTACGAGTACGCTTGCTGCGCTAGAAGCTCGTCGCGATCGTAGTCGGCTTTCGCTCGGTTCATTTGCCGCCGGGAGTCTTCCATTCGGTTCTGGGCAATCCGAACGGATTCAGTCTGTTGTCGGAGCTCGTCGCGAGAAGCCTGCAATCTAAAGACTTGGTCCTGCCTTTCGCGGTTCAATCGGGCGAGTTTTATCCGGTTATCTTTTAAAGTAGAGTCAAGCGATCGGATTTCGGAATCGAGTTCGCTTACCCGCTGAGTCGTGCGCTGTAAATCGGAGCTAGCCCGTTGGTAAATCTCGCGGGAAGAACGGAGATCCGAATCCGCTTCGGCTTTGGTTTGTTTTAGGCTTGCGACACGCGCTGGATCCGGAGTTTCTTTCGCTTCTTCCGCCTGGAGTTCGCGTGCTGCCCGCTCAACGGCACCCTCATCCCGACGCACTTCTCGCTGCGCGCGTTGGACGTCGAATTGAAGGAGCTGCTGCCGGTGCTGTTCGGTAGCCCGCTGCCGCTCGCGATCGCGGATATCTTGCTCGAGCGAAGGGAGATCGGATTCGATCCGCGCAATCTGTGTTTCTAAGTTACGGACTTCTCGCTCTTGGTCGCTGACGTTCGACCGCAGCGTGTTC
>JANPJT010000073.1:0-12402 GCA_031425635.1 Pseudomonadota bacterium | reverse complement strand
TTCAAAGAAATACTTAGAAACGGAGACCCTACTCTTGGAGCTCCTAGGCCAGATAGACGAGCAAAGAGTCTATCTGCAGCTCGGGTACGCTTCCCTCTATGTGTACTGCTTTAAAGCACTGGGCTTAAGCGAAAGCCAAAGTTACACAATGGCGGCCGTAAGCCGAAAGTGCCGCGAGGTGCCGGAACTGAAAGAGGCCATCGAAACCGGGAAGCTCACGGTCTCCAAAGCGAAGAGAATCCTTCCTGCGCTGCAGGGAGATAGCCAGGCCGGGGACTGGATAGAAAAGGCCGCGACTTTGCCTCAGCGGCAAGTGGAGCAGGAAGTGGCTCAGAGAAACCCTGAAAAAGTCTTTCGGGAAAGGATTCGGCCGGTGACTGTGAGCCAAGTGGAGCTTCGGTGTGCTGTTTCCTTTGAGCTTGAAAAGAAGATTGAACGGGCTAGGCAGGTGCTTTCGCAGGAGAAGGGTAAGAACGTTTCGCTGTCTGAAATGATTGAGGCCATGACGGAGGTATATCTCGAGAAAAGAGATCCCATTAAAAAGGCAAAGCGAGCGCAGAATCGAGAGCTAAAGAAGGCCCAGCTTTCACCTCAAGGCAGGCCTAACGAAAAGATTCAAAAACGTCACAATGAACCTTCGAGTTTGGAAACGCCTTCTGCCCGCCTCGGTTCGATGCCGGTGCCTGTTCGAGTGATTCCTTCCCGGGTTAAACACGCGGTTCAGCTTCGGGACTCTGGACGTTGTCGGCACTTGCTACCCGAAGGAGACCGGTGCGAGAGCCGGCAGTTCTTACATTTTCACCACGTTGTCCATTTTGAAGACGGAGGGGCTTCTACTTTGGAGAACTTAATTCTGCTTTGTTCGAACCACCACCGGCGGGTGCATGCTTTGGGTGGGTGAAGTCTTTCAGAACTTGGTTTTTGAGAGAGTTCTTTTTTGAAAGCTCGATGGTACGTCTACTAAAGCACGATGTTGGTGCTGAGGAATTGAGAGGCATCGCTTTCTAGCACGGAGCGGAAAAGCGTTTTTCCGGCTTCGTCCTGCTTTGTCGCAACCATCGATCGGATACTAAAGCACCGCAACGCGTCCGCAACGCTCAGTGTCCCTTCGGCGGAGGCTTTTCTTCCGGTGAAAGGAAAGACATCGGGGCCGCGCTGGCACTGGCTATTGAGATTGATTCGGCAGACTAAGTTGGAAAGTAGGTCGATGAGCTCTCCAACGGCTTGGGGATCTTCTCCGAAAATAGAAGCCTGCATCCCATAGGGAGAATCGAGCAAGTAGTTTTCGAGCTCGTTCAACGAATCATATTCCACGATGGGGACGACCGGGCCAAACTGCTCCTCATGGGCGATGTCAGCATGGAGAGGCACGTTGCGCAAAACCGTGGGGTAAAGAAGGTTCCCCACCGACTGTCCACCGCGCAGCGGGTTCGCAATCTCAGCGCCTAAAGAAAGGGCCTGTGCTATCAACGTTTTCAGTTCGCCGACTTTTCCTGGGTGGGGGAGCGGAGTGATAGAAACGCCCGGTTCCCAAGGGAGCCCGGCTTTTAGGCTATCCGCCTTTTCCGAAAAACTCTTTGTGAATGCGTCCGAGAGGGAACGGTGGACGAACAAAATCTTCAGAGCCGTGCAGCGCTGCCCGTTGAAGCTGAGAGATCCTTTCAGGCATTCGGAAACGGCCGTTTCGAGGTTGGCGTCGGGTAGAACGATTGCAGGGTTTTTAGCGTCGAGCCCTAAAACCGCGCGGAACCGGTTTGGCTGAGGGTGGCTTTGCTTAATGGTATTGGCCGTTTTGCTCGAGCCAATGAGAGCGAGCACGTCGATCTTTCCGCTTTGAACGCTCGGGCCAATGATCGATCTCCCCATGCCGCTGACAATGTTGATCACTCCTGCCGGGAAGCTTTCGGCGAAAGCTTCGAGCAATACATCCCAAAAGAGCTGCCCAAAACGCGGCGTTTTGACGACGACCGTGTTGCCCATTAAGAGCGCCGGGATGAGCGTGGTAAACGTTTCGTTCAACGGGTAGTTGAACGGCCCAATGCAAAGCGTTACGCCCAAAGGCATGCGCCGGATCTGCGCCATGATCCCGCCTGCGAAGTGGATACGGCTGCCTTCCCGGTCGAGCTGTTTCACGGCTTCCAGGGTGTCGTTGATGTAAGTCACTGTGCGGTCAAACTCGGCCAGCGCCTCTGGGTAAGGCTTTGCAATTTCCCAAGAAAGGTATTTTGCGACTGTTTCCCGGAAAGGGAGCAGCCGGTCTCGAAAACGCGCTGTTGCTGCGATGCGGCTTTCCATGCGAGCGGAGGGCCACGGCCCTCGGCCTTTCGCCCACGCATTGGCAGCGGCATCTACTGCAATCGCGAAAGTTTCTGGCGTTATGTTGGGGGTTTCCCCTAGAACGGGTTGGAACGTTTCACCGTTGTCCCCTACTAACGGGCAGGGAGACACCACTTCTTTCAGGGGGAATCCGGACCCTTGGATTTCGCCACCGATGAGGATACGGCCCCGCCGTTTTTCTAAGCGCATAAATTCGGGAACATCGGACGCAAGAGCGAATATACTAGTCACCATGGATATCCAGTTATTCCTCTTGGCGAGGGAAATCAACGCAGAAAGTGGTTCGGGTTTGAGCTCCTTCCGAATCCTGCGCTACGCCTTTCTGCTTTCGGCTTGCTTCCCTCTCGTCGGCATTTTCGCTTTTGAAGGCCGAGTGGTGGAGGTGTTGAGCGGAGACACGGTGGTCGTGCAAGAATCGGGAACCGGTAAGCGCACGAAGATTCGACTCCTTGCTGCGGACGCGCCGGAAAAGCACCAGGCAGGGTACGGGCGCTCCAAACGGGCCTTAGCCAAACTGGTTCGATCCCGCACCGTTTTAGTCGAGCCGTCGTCGCGCCAAATGTGCTCGAAAAGCAGCGAAGACTGCGTTGCTTTGGGGCGCATATGGAGCCCGACGGAAGATGTTGCACTGCGTCTTATTCGGGTGGGGTTGCTTTGGCACGATACTCGGCAGATCCCCGATCAGCCCACTGCCGATCGATCGTTGTACCGCGACGCGGCAAGTAACGCAGCGCGAGACAAAAAAGGGCTATGGGCAAAAAGCGGGGCGGTTCCCCCGTGGGAGTTCAAAGCGCCCGCGTTACTAAGAAGCATTGCGTCAAAGAAAAAGAAAAAGAAACAGAAACAGCCGCGGTGAAACCCACCAAACGCTCAGTTTAGCCCCCCATTCTCCCGATAAGAGAGAGAACGCGGGGGACCTATGTCCGAAGATCAGGATTTTCTTAAAGAGCTTCAAAAAGAGTTTCTAGACGAGCTCCAGTTTCTTTTGGAAGCTTGCGAAGAGTCGTATTTAAAAATCGAAAACCCGGAAATCCGCGTCGAAGAGCTTGCGAAGATTTTCCGCTTAGCTCACTCGATCAAAGGTGCCGGGGCCGCCGTTGGCTTCACGGATCTCGCTGGTTTTGCCCACGTGGTGGAAGACTGTCTTGCGATTCTGAGGGCCCACCCGTCTTTGGTGGATCAAGCGACTATTTCTTTGCTTTTAAAAAGCGGAGACGCCATTCGGTCTCGTATTGAGTTACTCAGGCAGGACTCACCCCCTCCTTGGAACATTGAAGCGCTCAAAGACGAAGTCCGAGCGTTTAGCGTACTGCTGGAAAAGCGTAAGGGAGAAGCGGTCGAAGAAAAAGCTGCGGCGGGTTCGGAAGCTCCCAGCCCTGGCGCGGATCCAGCAGAAGAAGCCCATATCCCTGTGCCCAAGGCGGATGATAGCGCCGCTACTCCCTCGTCGCGAGTGGAATCCACAGTCATCAAAGTGGACAGCGCTCAGGTGGAAACCATCCTGAATATTGTGGGAGAGTTGGTTGTCATCAAAAGCCAAATTATCAACGAAGCTGCCAAAGTCCCGGCCAACCCAAGGCTCAACACCGTTATTTCTCTGTTGGACAAAAACATTCGGGATCTTCAGGATCGAACGCTGGGAATGCGGATGACTCCTTTGAAGAACCTTTTCTTGAAAACGCAGCGAGTGGCCCGAGATTTAAGTATTCGGCTAAAGAAACCAGTCGACTTTCGCATCGAGGGCGAGGAGATCGAAATCGATCGAAATATGGTGGAACAGCTGTCGGATCCTTTGCTTCACCTCGTCCGTAACTGCATTGATCACGGGATTGAAATGCCAGAGGTTCGCAAGGAAAGGGGTAAGGCAGACAAAGGGCTAGTCAAACTTACCGCTCACCAGTCCGGCGGCCGTGTCCATATTCGGATTTCAGACGATGGCAATGGTATCAACCGCGATCGAATCATTAAGAAGGCGCTCGAAGTCGGCTTGCTTTCCGCGTCGGCTGCGCCGGAAAGTATGTCGGACGCTAAAGTATTCGACCTGCTTTTCGCGCCCGGTTTTTCGACCGCGGAAAAAGTGACCGATATCTCCGGCAGGGGCGTCGGGATGAACGTGGTCAAAGAAAACCTCGAGGCTTTAAAGGGGAAAATTGACGTTGAGTCGGTGCTGGGCAAAGGGTCGAGCTTTAAGATTTCAGTACCGCTAACGACGTCGATTACGGACGGGATGCTCGTTCGGATTGGCGGCCAAGTATTCATTTTACCCATGGACGGAATCCAGGAGCTAATCAACCTGAGGGAAACCGGCGTAACCGAACTGCATTCGGGCGACCGAGTTCTTAACTTTCGCGGGCACTTTTACCCCGTCGTGAAATTAGAAGATATGCTGCGCAGTGGGTACCACGGAGACCCCTTCCAAAAAAGCCCGGGGATGAGCGCCAAGGGAATGGTGGTGCTTTACGAGTGCGACAAAGGGGTCTTTGCTCTGGAAGTAGATGGCGTATTGGGGCAAACCCAGGTCGTGATGAAGCCGATTGGAAAAGGGATCAAGGACGGTGAAGGGGTGAGCGGAGCCGCGATTCTCGGCGACGGTAAAGTTGCGCTACTGATTGACGTCAACACGATGCTGTTTGAAACGGCTAAAAGCGCCTAGGCTGAAAGCGGCAATAACCTCCGATTTCGGCTAGCTCCTGGGAAGCGAAGTCGCCCGGCGAATGGCGGATCCTACAATCTCAGCTTCAAAAGGCTTTACAATAAAATCAAACGCGCCCGCTGCGATGGCTTCTTTCAGCTCTGTTTTTTGATCCAGTGCGGAGATCACGATCACTTTTGCTTTTGGATCGTGTTTGATAATCGCTTTTAGCCCATCGATCCCCGACACCACCGGCATCACGAGATCCATGGTTACCACATCGGGCTTTAGCTCTAGGTATTTGGCGATTGCTTCTTCCCCATTTTCAGCCTCGCCTACGACCGAGAACCCGGCCGCTTGAACGGCGTCTCGAATCAGCAGCCGCATGAACGGAGCATCGTCGACAATAAGCACTTTTTTAGTCATTTGAAGTCCACCTTTATAGTTCTCGAGGTTCCGCCCCAATCGATCGCACCCATACTTTTCCCGACTGAGCGTCGATTACCAGCTCGCGCCCGTGAAAGCCGCCGAGATCCGATCCCAAAACCACGATCCCTAAGGATTTAACAATTTCTAAAGTACTTTCAATATTCTGGTTCCCTACTTGCAGTGCTTCCGCATGCTTCTGGCTCGCGATGCTAGGAAACATATTGGCTCCTCCGGCAATTTTCGCCCGAAGGCGTTTGGCTTCCGAGGGCGGCGTCAGCATTTTCGCTAGAAGGGCCGGGATTGCCGTGTCAGCGTATTTGCCCGCTTGTGCGGCTGTCGTAGTGCTTTCGGATTTAGGGAGCATGATGTGTGCCATTCCAAAAACATCCGTTTGCGGGTCGTAAAGGACAAGCCCGACGCAGGACCCTAGCGTGGTTTTTAAAGTGTCGGGAGTCCGCACGACATCCAACTGTCCCATGTAGATTGACTTAGTCATTTATTGAACTTTGCTCAGGCTTTGAAAGTCAGGGATGAGAAAACATTTCCACCCTAAGCTTTTTCCGCTCGATAGAAACTCAAGATTTACCAGAAGGACTTCGTCCTGGGTTGCAGCGTAGGGTAGGGCGACCGATTCAAGCAGCGACTGGGTCATGTCGTGGAGAAGAAGCGGCGGGCCTGGGATGACTCTATCCAAAGAAAGTTCCTTCACCAAACTATTGATAAAAGAAGAGCCCACGATATTGCCGGTCTCCTGGAGCACCGAGCGGCCCATTTCGGTCATCGAGCGGGTGGTTCCGTGCTTCTGTTTAAGCAAAGTATCAATCAGTTCGTAACCGGTGGTTTCCCGGATGAGAAAAAGCAAAGTGCCGGTCAAATCTCCAGTTAAGAGCAGCGCGAGTCCAAAAGACACGGGCTCTAAGGGCTCCGATCGGGCAACAATTTCTCCAAAAGGAATGACTTCAACCATGTCCATTCGAACTTCCACGGGCGCACCAATCCACTTAGAGAATACTACCGACGAACCTTTGGCTGCGTCTTCGGTAGACTTTCTAAGAAGGGCTAGCTGATTCTGCGAAATACTGTTCATGCGCTACCTCCTTTGAGGGTGAAGTTTTTCCTACCAGGTACTCTACGTCTAGAATCAAAGCGACTCCGCCGGTGCTGAGTAACGACACTCCAGCAAGGCCTTCGATATCCCCGACCAGGGGGCCCATGCTCTTCACGATCACTTCTTCTTCTCCCAAAAGACGATCGACAGAGAGCGCAATCCTTTGAGCTCCTGTCTTCAAGACGACAACGTTAATGGGCGCTGGGCTTTTTAGTAGAGTCCCCACAAAAGAGCTTTTTTTGAAAAAATGAGTGAAATCAAAAAGCGGCACTAGATCGTCGCGGATCCTCAGGTAGTTCCCAAACCGCATTTGGGCAACCTTGCTGGGGTCGACCCTTAGGATCTCGGAAACATTCTGAAGGGCGGAGGCAAAAATGGTTTTTTGAAACTCAAACAGAAGGCAAGTTTGAGAAACTACCGTGAGAGGCAAGAGGATTTTGAAAGTAGCCCCTCTCCCCTCGGTCGACCGGACCTCGACAGTCCCATTGATTTCTTCGATACGCTTTCTGACGATATCCATTCCAACGCCGCGCCCTGAAATGCTTGTTACTTTCTGTGCCGTAGAAAGGCCGGGGTGAAAAATAAAAGGGATCAGCTGGTCGTTCTTCATGTCTGCAGCAGCGCCGTTTGCCACGAGTCCCAGCTCCACAATCCGGTTTCGAATAGTTTCGACGGGGATGCCTTTCCCATCGTCCGAAATGGTAATACAAATTCGACTGCCTTCCCGCTCGGCCCTCACGGTGATTGTGCCGACCGGTGGCTTGCCGGCCGCTCTGCGTTCTTCGGCCGATTCAATGCCGTGGTCTACGGAGTTTCTGACCATGTGGTTCAGCGGATCCCCCAACTGGTCGATGATCTTTTTGTCCAGCGAGGTTTCTGCGCCAATCAGGACGAGATCAATTTTCTTACCCAGTTCGGTTGCTAAGTCTCTGACAATCCTCCGGCACCGCTCAAAAAGGGGAGAAATAGGGACCATCCGCATTTCCAGCACAAGCTGCTGAATGCCGGTAGTCAGGACGGCGAGCTGCTGGATCGATTCTTCCAGCGCCGTACCGACCGATTCGGACGCTTTGCCACGGGCTTTAAGCTGTTCGGAAACCGCAATAAAACTATTTTTGCTAATCGCTAGCTCGCCCGACAAGTTCATCAAAGTATCTAATCGGTCTGTGGAAACGCGGATGCTCTGGGACGCTAGCGGGGCGGCCGCTTGCGATTGTGCGGTTGCTTCTCTTCCCGCGATAAGGTGTATCTGCACCGAAGTAACTTCAATGGATAGCAGGCTGTCTCGGATGGCTGCTTCAAGTTGTTTGGTTTGGAATAGAAAGCTCAACGTTTTTAGATCGTTTTGGGAGTCGAGCGATTCGATGGGCGTGCTTGGGTTAATCATCACCCCAAACTCAGAAAGGTGCTTTGCCGCGAGCATCAGCCGCATTTCAGGCGCTGGAACGCTGGCGTCAATTTCAAGGGAGACTTTGAAAGTGAAAAAACCCCGCTGCAGGGCAGTCGCGGCCTCTTCCATTTCACTGGGTGTTGCAACTTCCTCCAGCAAATCGGCGGGAATGGCTGCAGAAGGGCTTGAGTGGGCGGGGCCGGATTCTGCAGGGGTATCTAGGTACCACTGGAGAGAAGCAAGTGCTTCGCCGAGGTTTCCCGTGGGGATTTTTCCTAGCTTTGCCGTTTCCACTTCGCCACGCATTTTATCCAGCGCGAGCAAAAGCGCAGAAACAAGCTCGGGGCCGATCCGGAGGCGGTTATTCCTAATTTGGTCTAGCAACGTCTCCATGGTGTGAGTCAATTCACTGAGCGCCGTAAATCCCATGGCGCCTGCGGAGGCCTTGATTTTGTGCGCGTGGCGAAAAAGCTCGTTGATAAGATCCGGGTTGGGAAGAAATCCGGAGTTTTTCACGCCCGTTTCAATCGCAAGAAAATGCGTCTGCATAATCTCAAAACCTTCCTCGGTCTCTTCGACGAAAAGCGGAAGGTACTTGCTCATGTCCGAAATAAACGTCTTTGTCCGGGCTGGCGCAGTGGCCGCCTTTGGTATTTCGACTTCCAACGGGATTAGCCCGAACGCCGCGAGGCTTCTACGGGTCGCTACCCAGTGGTTCAAGTCTTTGACTAAGTTTTGGATGGCGCTCGGCCCCGGTTCAAAAAGTCCGTTTTGTATGGGACCGAGGTGCTCGTTCAACCTTTGGCAGAGCGAACTCAATGTTTCGATCCCTAGGATCTGGGCAGCACTCCGGCATGCTTCAAGTTCCTGGCCAAGCGGAAGCCAAATCGGAAGGTCTTTCAGCGAACCTGTGCCATCGTGGTGGCCCAGGGCTCGAAGGGCTTCTTCGGCAAAATGGAGCGCTGAGTTATTTGTTTTGTTATCGCTGTCCATGGAGTTTCGAAAAGCAGAAAGCTTTTATGAATTATAACAGAGTGGGCTGGATGCTGTAAGGGAAGACCTGGGGGGTTGTTCTCGTATCAATGCGGTCGAGTTCTGCCACCGGCTTTGAGCCCCCACTTTTTTCCTCAGAAACACGCCGTTGGACTTTGCTTTTTACTGGTGGGGAGGCGCTCGTACCGCCGATGCGTTATCGGTTTCTACGTGCCCCTTGCCGGCGGTAACGGTTTCAGAGGAAAAAAGTGGGGGCTCAAAGCCTCTACCTTGAAAACTCGAGAAATTTTTTGTGGTGCAAAAAACCCACTTGCTCGTGGTATCCGGTAAAGGTTAGGCACGTACCTCGGAAACTCCCTAAAGTGATCGGCTTGTATCGGGGACGGCGTTTTTTGGAGGGAGCGGTCGAGGTTTTGGGGTGGTGTGTGGTGCCCTTTTTTTGAAAACCGTTACCGCCGGCTGAGGGCACTTAAGCTCCACCATCTTCATCGGCGGTGCGAGCGCCTCCCAAACACTCGAAGGCAAGACCCGTCTGCGTGTTTTTAAAAAAAGGGCACCACACACCAACCCAAAGCCGGTGCCTGGGTGCTGGTCTCTGCAACGTCGACCACCAGCGTTAACGGGAAAAAGCCGAGTTTCTCATCTCGCCGAGCTTGTCGAACTGGCGGTGCATGCTGATCTCGCGGGTGAGGGAGTACGCTTCGCGCACTGCTAACCACTTTAAATCGTTCGACTCACTTGAAACGACCAGCGGCGTCTCGCGCTTCGCCCACAATAGAAAGCGCACGTCGTAGTGCCAGTGCCCAGGTTCATTTTTTCTCTCGGGGATCCAGTGGATATCCAGATCGAAGATAGACGGATCTTCGTTTACAAAGTGAAGGTCATTTATGCCCGACTCCTCTTGGCATTCGCGAAGTGCGACTCTTGCCAGGTCCGGGTCGAAGTCGGCATGGCCGCCCAGCTGGAGCCAAAGGCCCAGTTTGGCGTGGAGAGTCAAGAGTACTTGCCCCATGCTTTCGTCAGTGACCAGGCCCGAACCGGTTAGGTGCCCTTCCCAATCGTGACGGTCGAGTGCACGCTTGCCCCTCTGCCAAAGCGTTCGGAACTTCTCGCACAGAAGCCATTGCTCTTTGGCATAGGGGGAGGGGTGAGTAGAGCAGCGCGCTTCGTAATCCTGGAGCGAAGCGAGAAAATCGATCAAAGATAAACCTCAGGGGATTGTCGGTGCGGCTCGGGCCCTCGAAGCCGTTTCACCAAAGCAGAGCAGAGGTCTACAATCTTTCGTCGATTATGGGCAACCCCCAGCGTGATTAGCTGCTGGTCTTGCGCCGTCAAAACTTGCTCGATAGCCGTTTCGTCGCTCAGGCTTGCGTGGATGGCGTGCGCCATTTTCGATGCCTCGAGTGAAGTGAACCGGAAGCCTGCACGGCCCAAAGTTTCTCGGACTCCCGTGCGGGGGAGCGCAAAAATAGGGACCTGCCGCTGCATCGACTCGACGAGAGGCACACAAAACCCTTCGTGGAGGCTTGCACAAACAAAAGCGTCCGCTTGTGCATAGTGGCCTTCGAGCTCCTCGGCCGACACCGGACCGGTGAAAGTGACTTGATGGTCGAGGCCTAGGGAGCGAGTGAGTAATCGCAAATATTCGGCGAAGAGCAAATCCGAGCGGCCTGCAAGCACGAGTCGGTACTTTACGCTAGAGAGTTGATTCAAATAAAACAAAGTCCGAATTAAAAGGGCTTGGTTTTTGTGTGGGGTAAGTTTTCCAACAAAAAGAAGGGTTCGAGTGCCACTGACTCGCCGTCGCTGAAGGGGGGCAGTCCGAACTTTCAAAGGGCTCTGCAGGTCCAAAAGGGGAAACACTTCTGCTTTGCGCAAGCCCACTAGCTCGAGCTCACTGCAATTGAATTTGGAGTCGCCAAAAGCCTTGAGGATCTTTCCTTCGAATAAACCGAGCTGCTTGCGGCCCAACTTCGAAAGGGAAGCCATGTGGCTGTCGTGGTTAAAAAAATGAGGCGGCGTGATGTTGTGGTAAATCAGCGCCTTCGGGATTTCGGTTTCCAAAAGTTTTGGAAGAGCCGGGTTGCCGTGCGAATGGTGGATGAGGAGCAGGTCGGCATCCCAAAGGCTCGCCACGTCAAACGGCCGAACCGCTATCGACTCCGGAGCTTTCCGGTGGACTGCAAAAATTTCTCCTCCGATCCCCGCCTCTCGCAAAGCCGATTGGATGAGCAGCATGTGGTTTGTCACTGCGTCGGCTCCCGAAGCGGAGTAGTGGAATTGGTGGATAGCGATGGGCTGCTTGTTCAAGCTTTGCCCCTCAACCGCCGGAGCGTTGAACGTACCAAACGTCCCGCGGAGACTAGGTGACGAAGGACGAAAACTTCGTCCCCTTCAAACTGGCGCTGTAGGAAATGGAACGTGAGCCTTTCCGAAGCTTTGAGCTTTCTACTTCCAGAAACCACGGCTCTTTCGCCAAGACCCAAGTAACCGGTGATTTCCTTCGCCTTGAGGGCAAAGCTCTTCGCTGCGGCTTGCTCAATTCGCGTTTCCAATTCCGGATGGCTCGGGATGCGGATCAAAGCGCCTCCACGAGGACAGCGGCAGCTTCCCCGCCGCCAATGCAAATGGCGGCGACTCCCCGCTTTTTTCCTTGCGCGCGCAGGTTATGGACCAAAGTGGTTAAAATGCGCGCGCCGCTAGCGCCGATGGGGTGCCCTAGGGCAACGGCGCCTCCGAGGGTATTCACTTTCGATTCGGGAATCTCCAGGCCTTGAAGGCAGGCGAGGGCTACGACCGAGAAAGCTTCGTTGATTTCCCACAAGTCGATATCTTTAACGCCAAGCCCTGTTTTTTTAAGGAGCTTCTCGATGGCGCCGATGGGCGCAGTCGTAAACCACTCGGGCTGGTGCGCGTAACTTGCTTGTGCGACAACGCGAGCGATGGGCTTTAGCCCTTTTTGTTTTGCACCGCTGCTCGAAGCCAGCACGAGCGCCGCGGCACCGTCGTTGAGGGAACTGGCATTTGCGGCAGTAACGGTTCCCGTTTTATCAAAGGCAGGGCGGAGATCTTTGAACTTGTCGAGCTTCCCCTTCCCGGGCTCTTCGTCCGTGTCGACGGTGACGGGCTTTTTCCCTTCCACTAAAACAGGCGCCATTTCAGGCGAGAAATGGCCGCTTGCTGCCGCCTGCAGCGCGCGCTGGTAGCTTTGAGTCGCAAAACGATCCTGTTCATCTCTCGAAATCTTTTTTTCTTTTGCGCAAAGCTCAGCGCAGTTTCCCATGTGCTGGTCGTTGTAAACGTCCCACAACCCATCCCCAATCAAAGCATCAATGAGCTTTCCGGGGCCCAGCCGATAGCCTTCTCTGGCTCGGTCTAGAAGGTAAGGCACACGGCTCATGTTCTCCATTCCAACGGCAACGACAAAGTGCGCGTCGCCTGCTTGGATCCGGTGTGTGCCTACTAACACCGCCATCAAACCGCTGCCGCAGACTTTGTTTAAAGTAGTGCACG
>JANPJT010000072.1:0-6758 GCA_031425635.1 Pseudomonadota bacterium | reverse complement strand
GTCTTTTGCCTCGGCACTTAGGTGGCCTAAGCTGTGTACGTCTCAGTCGGGCGTTCTGTGGAGGTGGGTGTTTGATTTCCTCAAGCGGACTTTGCTCTTTGTCGTTCTGCCTAGACTTTGCCTTGAGTGCTTGCCCGCTGCCCCGTCTCTTTAGGGGACTTGGCCGTTTTTCTCTTACGCTCTCGTTCATTTTTTTTATTTTTAGGGTTTGGGGAAGGGGGGCGGGCGAAGCGATAGGCCGCAAGGAGCATTTTCTCCATTGCGACGCAGTGAGTCGCGAGCTATAAGGCAGCCAGTGTTTTTACTGGAGGTCCTTTAAAGTGATTACCCAAACCGTTCTGGCCCTTGCCCTTACGCTTCTTTTACAAGCCAACGTCTATGCGGATTTCCTGTTTACTCTAACGCCGGTGGGCCCTGCGGGGACATCCAGCGCGGGAGTGGCGCTCAACAATAATGGGCAAGCGACGGGGACGTACGATTCAGGGTCGGGTATCACGAACTCGTTTTTTTGGGACGGGGTCGCTTCGACCGCTATCCCAAGCTCGGGGGCGGGTAGTACCCTAGCTCGAGACATATCTTCGAATGGCACCGTGGTAGGCCGCGGTTCAGGCCAGCCTTTTCGTTGGGACGCGACGAATGGAATGACTTTTCTTGGTCCAGCTAACGGGGAAGCCAACGGGATTAATTCAAATGGGGACGTGATTGGGACTAGGAACCTGGGAGCTGCGGATAGGACCAACCTTTGGTCGCCCTCGAATGCGCTTACTTCTCCTTACCCGACTACGAACTCTCGTGGGGTAGTGATCAATGACAACGGCCAGTTTGCGGGAACCACAAGTAACGGGACCTTGGGATACTACAGCCCGTCCGCATCCTCTGCTCGGGTAGATCTTGGGACGTTCCTTCCAACCGACATGACAAATGATCGCGTTCTATCGGGTTCGGTAGGGACCGATGCCGGACTATTCACTTTTGATACGAATAGCTTGGTGACCATTGGAAAGCTTTCACCGACCGATTCTTTCGCAAGCGCCCTTGGCCTCAATAACTCGCTCACGGCTGTGGGGGTCTCCCAGGGAACAGGCGGGTTCATTTACGATTCGACCTTTGGAATGCGGGGGCTCACGGGCCTTCTTGACTCTCAGTTCGCTGGCTGGACGATCCTTTCGGCGAGCGACATCAATGACCCAGGGATGATCATTGCGACGGGCCGATTCAACGGTGTCGACCAAGCGGTCTTGCTCACTCCGATGACGGCAGTTCCGGAGCCCAGCATCGTCGGCGACAGCGTAAAAGCCATTGCGATCGTGCACGGGTGGGCGGCTGAAGCGATTGTGGGGCTTTGCGCGGAAAACGATGAGTGCCCTGTTCGCGAAGGCGCTTCCACGGAGCTTACGCTAGAAGAAGCAGACGCTGAAACCGTCGAAAAGGCTTCGGACACTTTGGAGCACCTGCTTCAAGCTGGGCAGTTTTCCTCAGGCTCGAAACTCCGCGCCGAAAAAGCGTTAAGCAAGCTTCGCGCAAACTAAGGGTTCGGTCCCGCGACGCGCCGTGACCCTCGGGGGGATTCAGGTATGCTGTAAAGAGCATGCTTCTGCGGTTAAAACCCCCGTTTCTCCTCTCCGCCCTTTTGCTGGCCACTTGCACGGGGGGTGGAAACGTTGCGTTCCGGTCCACCACCGCGAGCTTCAGCGTAACCCCAGAAAGCGCGACCGTGGCGAGAGGTCGCACGATTACCCTGAGTGGGAGCAATGGGACCTCTCCTTACCAGTATCGCATAACAGGAAACGCAGGGGTGGGCGCCGTGGACTTCACCACAGGGGCGTTTACCGCGCAATCGCCGGGAACTACTCAGGTCACAGTCACCGATTGGCTTGGGCAAACTGCCACGGTGGAGCTCACAATTCCGAATTTTGGCTTAGATACGACTTTTGGGAGTGGTGGGTATTCGTTTTACTCATTGCCGAACAGCAACCCGTCTTTCCTCTCGGTGGCCGGAGATACTGCTTTGGTGATTGGAGCGGATGCGGGGGATTTTAAAGGCTTTGGAGTGCAGCTTTCCAATCCTTCGATCTGGAGCGCTTTGTTCACGTTTGATCGAATTCCTGCGTTGGAGTTTAGCGGTGGTGCGGTCGATAGTGCGGGCAATATTTTTTCGGTCGGCCATTTGATTCCCAATCCGGAAAAGTGGATTGTTAGCAAAATGGCGACAACGGGAGTTGCAGACACCAGCTTTGGTATTACTCCTTCCGCCGGCTCCGGCTACACGATCTTAGCCCCTGTCCCCGGAGACTACTATTTGCTGCCCGCGGCCGCCCCTCAATCGGGCGGAAAAACGGTGTTGGCAGGCTACCGATTCGATGGAACCGACTTCTTTCTAGATGTGCTTCGTTTAGACAATGCGGGGGCCATCGATAGTTCTTTCACTGCGAGTTCCAACCTCCTGGGCGGTCTAGTGGTAGGTACGGATACCCGCCCCGCAATTGCGATGGGGTCTGATGGAGCTTTCGCCGTAGCCGTAACCGGAATGCCGGCAAACCAACGAATGCGCATTTATCGCTTCTCCGAATCCGGTGGGTCGCCATCTGTTGGAACGTCTCCCACAGCTTTGGTGTTTGCTGCAGACGCAGTACCCAAGGATTTGCTTTTGGAAGCCGACGGTAAAGTGGTGGTGTTTGGTGACGGTTGCACAACGTCGAAAAACTTTTGCGGGGCGAAGCTGAACACCGACGGCACTCTGGACACAGCCTTTGGGACTCTTGGCCGATGGAATAACCACCTTGATATTCCCGGCCAGGACAATCTCTTATTCGACGCCGATCGATTGCTGGACAATCGCTTTGTGTTGGTCGGACAAATTATAGAGGGTACCGGGGGCGAAGCCGACGACCTAATCATCGCAATCCTCAGAGCCGACGGTACAAGTATCAGCCATTTGCGTGTAAACGTCCCCGCTGCCAACGGCAAACCCGACTCCGCCCGAAGTGTATTCGTACTCCCAGACGGCCGCTTCCTCGTAGCAGGCACCGACGGCGATCGATGGTTTTTAGCCCGGTTCTGGCCCTAGACGAGAATTACTTTAGGGCCCGACGTTCCACTTCCCTTAAAGCTTCTCTTTCCGGAGTGCCTTTCGAAACAGTCTTCTGCTTCCCGTCGATAGTAAACACCAGCACATCTTCGCCCATCACTAAAAGGACATCCGGCCGAAAGTACCCCGGTCGGGTTTGCGTGAGGATTCGGCGAAAGCCTTTTCCTACTGGCTTAAATTCGACCGGCTGCCCGAAAAGGCTCGGAGCGCCGCTGCTCGTGAATCGGAGGGGATGGTGCTCGGGATCGTGCAAAACGACAGCCTCTCCTTCGGGGGTAATGCCCACGACTTGATCTTCCATCGTGGCAAATTGGACTATCGGGGTGGCGGTAAAGAGCACCCAAGTGGCATTGCTAGGTCGGTAAACGGAGAGCTCCCCATTTTTGTTTAGCTTCAAAACGTGGTTTCTAAAGGCGCCAATCGCCCGAGTGCCATCTGAGTCGGGCAGCACTGCGCCTGTTCCAGTAACTACGTTGCCTTTCTCGTTGATAGCGTAGACGCTTCGCTTCTCAGTCACTGCGAAGCTGGGGGAATCGGTGGGGACTTCGTGCTCGGAGACAATGATCGGGTCGTTCTTGGGCGTGTTCATCGAAGCACCTTGGTAAATCCCCAGAAAGTTCCCCGATAGCCAAATGAGGCCAATACCGCAGGCTTTCTTCCAGTGCTTGCGAAATGGGTTCGTGGATGCACCCGGCACATCGTCGCCGGCGGTCCCCAGAGCAGGCGCCAAAAGGGCCGCCATGAGTAGAAATAGGCCCACGTGGGCTAATCGGCGCGCATTCATCCATAGTCTCCTTGGAGGCGCCTCTTAGCATGAATCGGGAGTGGGAATCAATGCTCCTTGGGCTACGAAAGGAGATCCAACGCGTCATTGGGTTCGGACTTGGGAGCAGGGGTGTACTCTAAACAACCTTTGAGGTTCAGGAGCGTGATGATTCGGTCATTCTCACGGGCGATGCCCACAGCGAGCGCTTTGTTTTCAAGGTGGCACGAGTCAGGCGGCGGAAGTATCGACTCCGCCCGAAGGCTCATCACGCGGACCACTTCGTCGACTAATAGCCCGATCAGGCCGTCCCCGCCGCTCACGACAATCACGCACGATTCGCGGGCGATTTGCGTCCGGCCCATCCCCAAACGCACGCCGAGGTCAATGACGGGCAATACTTGCCCGCGCAGGTTCATGAGGCCACAGACATGCAGGCCGCTATTGGGGAAAGGCGTAATATCGAGCACTTGGTTGATTTCCCGAACCGATTCGACGGCAAGCGCGTACGGCAATTGCTTGATCCGAATCTCAAGAAAGCCCGCTTCTAATGTCTTTTCATTAAACATCGTTTCGCGCTTTTCGTTCCTTTGGCTTTAAGCCGCTTTCGGCAAATGGTCGAGAATCGACTGCGAAAGAATCCGCTCCACTTCAACAAGTACCAGCACCGTTTTTTCCATTTTTGCCATTCCAATCACAAAACTGGTGCTTTCATCGTTGCTAATCTGGGGCCGGGGCTCAATCTGGTTGGCGCTCAAGTTGGCGACCCCGTGGATAGAATCCACGAGAAGGCCCGCATTCCCTTTTGTCGAATCAACGACAATGACGCACGTTTGGCGCGTGTAGGGGGTGACGGGCAGTTTAAAGCGCGCCCGGAGGTCTAAAATAGGGATCACTTTACCGCGTAAGTTCATCACGCCAGCAATGTAGCTCGGCGTTTCGGGGATAGGCGTGATGGTCAGCACTCGATTGATTTCCCGCACTGCGCTAATGGGCACCGCGTAGGAGAGCGTCCCTAAATTGAACGAAAGGTACTGGCCTGGTTTCGCGTTATCCATAAGATCCTTTTCGGCAATGTTCCAAGCTAACTAAAATCGGTAAAGGAAAGCGAGCGTTAGCGTTGTCTGGTAATCCACCGTGCTTGCGCCGCGATTGAAAACCGCTTGGTTCGACCGATCGTACCGGCCTTCCAGCCGGGTCTCGAACCCTTTGCCCCAGTCCTTCGTCGCAGTGAGCGTAGCACCGTACAAAAGGTGCTGCCCGCCGGTTACTCCTGGAATCATGTACCCGTTTTTATCGTTGAAAACTTCAAACCGTGGCGAGAGCCAAAAGTCGGATGTCAGATTCACTTTGGCCATCGCGGCGACTGCCGACCATTCTTGGGGTCCCGTTGGTGAAGTGTCGCGGCCGTACACAGAGTCGAGAGCCAGCGTGAATCGGGGCGTCGCTTTCCAAGTAGCGTTGAAATTATGGGTGGTTCGTACATTGACGTCGTCGCCCGCTTGTTCGGGCCCCGAGATAATCCCGTAAACGAGCGTGACGGAATCTGACGGCGTATAAATGACCTGAGCCCCCACCGATTTCGTATTGTTATTGTCGTAGAGGTCAATGGCCCAGCCGTTGTTTACAAAGACCGACGTCGTAAGCTGGTCACTCCATTTGTATTCCAACTGGACTCCGGTGTGCCAAAAAGGTAGCCCGTACCCATAGAGAAACATTCGAGAGTAGTTGAAGTTATCTTGAGCGTAAGGAAGTTCCAGTCCCATGTGCGTATTGAGTTTTCCCACATTGAGCGTGAGACGGTCGGTGGGCTTAAACGTGATGAACGCAGTCGCCAAGTGCTTACCCACTTCGTCCGCCGAGTTTTGATCCGCCCAGCTTCCGAAAGCAAAATCGATCCGAAAGCCTACGGGGCTCGCGTTCTTTCGAACGGACAGTGCGGCGGCGTTAAGCTGAAATGAGTCGCTATAGATGTCATAGTACCGGATTTTGGTTTGAGCGGGTCGCAGCGTGTTGCCGGTGCTGGGAACAATCGAAGGGTTGTTAAAATTATGCTGCAAGTAAAAGTCTAGGTTCCCGCTAAACGTGATTCCGCTGTCTGCTTTAGCCTCTTCGACTACCGCTGGCTCAGCAGGCTTCGGAGAATCGGGAAGCGGTGGGATGACCACCATCTTCGGGATTGAAACGGTGTGCGGAGTAGAAGCAGGCTTCCGCTTTTCTGGCTTTTTTTCGGCCGCCTTAGGGGCGGCAGAGGTTAAAGAAGCGAGTGACCACGCTCCGAGCGCGTAAGCTTCGGTACTTTTTTGAAACTTTGCAGAATGCTCTTTGAATTTCGCCACTGCGTCCCCGCCGCTGCACTCAGAAGTCGCTAGCTGCACCTCTTTTGGGCCACCAGGGCACTGAGACACATCGAACTTCACTTGGAGCGAGCTGCATTCAGTGCCGGATTCCACCCATGCTTTGGCGCACGAAGCGGCGAAGCACTGAATGTTCACGGTTAGACCAGAAGCAAGAAGAGCCAAACGCACTATTTTCATTTTTCAGGTGTCCTAGGTTATGCCGTCAGGAAGGTATCGGAGTTGCAGGAACGGACCTTTAGGCCCCTTTACAGAGACAAAGGCCTCTATTTCCATTGAAATTGTTCCGATAGTGGCACGAATGGGTAAAGCGAACCAAAACTCCCTTCTGTGGGATAATCAGCAACTGCACGCTGGAACGCTCCGCGACACGGCGGGTTTTGAGCGCCTATCGTTGCGGCTAAAGAAGTTGGCAGGGCTTGAAATGCCCACGACCGAAAAGAACGTTACGTTAATGTCCTGCAGGTTAAACCCTATCCTCCGCAGGCGGGGGCTAGAAACCTACTCTCAGTATGAACGGGTGCTCGATTCAGGCGATGCTGCCGCGCTG
>JANPJT010000071.1:0-11491 GCA_031425635.1 Pseudomonadota bacterium | reverse complement strand
ATGCAGCTCGCCGTGATCGAGTACTCGAGGCACGTGATCGGTTTGGCTAAAGCGACAAGCCGCGAATTCTCCAACACAGGGGAATTTGTGATTGATATGATGGAAGGGCAGCGTTCTGTGCAAAAGCTCGGGGCTTCCATGCGCTTAGGGTCCTATGACTGCAAGCTGAAGCCTGGGTCGCTTGCATTCGAAGTGTATGGAAAAAAGAGCATCAGCGAGCGCCACCGCCACCGATATGAAGTAAACAACCACTATAAGAAAATCCTGGAAGATAAAGGGATCGTGTTTTCAGGTTTTAATAGTGAGCTGAACTTAGTGGAAATGATGGAGCTGCCGGGGCATCCCTGGTTTTTAAGCTGCCAGTTTCACCCTGAGTTTAATTCTAAACCTTTTTCGCCTCACCCGATGTTTGTGAGCTTCATCAAGGCGTCGTTGGCGGTGCGGAAGGCAAAACTAAGCCCCACGATCCCAAAGCCGTTAATGAAAGCTTCGAAGCGTGGGGCTGAGGTTGCAAGGCCTGCGTCTGCGTAGCGGCCCTAGCTTTTGCCGTTCAATACTTTATCGATCTTTGCTTTGAACTTTTCAAAGGGCTGCGCGCCCTGGATCAAAGTCCCGTTGATGACAAAAGAGGGAGTCGCCTGAATGCCTAAGCTGCTTGCTTCTTTGGCACTCTTGTCGACAATCGCCATGAACTTTTTGGAGTCAAAGCACTCGTTGAACTTCGCTTCGTCTAGTTTAAGCGTTTTGGAGTGTTCTTTTAGGTCTTTGTCCGCGAGCTGAGCTTGGTTTGTGAACAGAGCGTCGTGGTATTCCCAGAACTTGCCTTGCTCGTTGGCGCAGTGTGAAGCCAGCGCTGCCGGAATGGCTCGGCTGTGCGAAGGGAGCGGCATGTCTCTGAACACAATGCGGACCTTGTCCGGACCGTACTCTTTTTTAATTTGAGCCAGGACGGGCAGCGCTCGCGAACAGTAAGGGCATTCAAAATCGGAGAACTCCACAATCGTGACGCTCGCCTTCGGGCTTCCCCAAGTCGGATAGCCTTCGGTGTCGACCGTGAGTTTGGGAGCGTCGGGCTCTTGGACAAGCACTTTGACGTTGGCGTTCTTTTTCAAAGTGGCGACGAACCCTTGGCGTTTATCAAACCGCCTGCGGTATTTGAGGTATTCTTTCACATCGTCTTTTTTGATCCGGGGATCCGTCAGCGAAAGATTCTTGGATCCTAGAAAGTCGTTGATTTCCTGGTCGGTCACTTCGCCGACTTCGCCGCCGGTTTCTTTATCTAAAAGTTGCTCTACGGTGACGTTTTGCTTTCGGGCTTCGGAATCAATCAACCGTTGTTCAACGGCATCGTTAATGGCCTGTTCTTTCGTTCGATACACTTCGTCTTCAAGGTCAAACAAGCGAGTCTTGATGGAAGCAAACGCTTCCGAAGAGCGTAAGTTTTTTCCGTTGTAGGTCGCAACGACGGGATCACCGCCCCCCATGCCCGTTCCTGAAACGAGCAGAGTCACTCCTACGCCAATCAGAACGCCGACGCCGGCCCCAATGCCCATTTGGATAAAGTTTGTTGGAATTTTCTTCGGAGCCGCCATTTTAGCCTCGTTGCTTCTAAAGTTAAAAGGATAAGGTTACCAGTTTTCTGCCTCTTGGAAACCACATTCGAAGCGTGCGGCAAACCGCTCCGCCATGCCTCTCCAAGACGCGAGCACGCCTTCGTCTTGCAAAGACGTTGTCTGGGCCTCTTTTGTGCCGCAAGCGACGATCCCTTCAAAGAAATCGGTCTGGGGCTTTAGGTAAAGGGCAATCCCGTGGGACGTTATGCCGCCTCGGACGGAAAAACCCACAGAAGCAATCTTCTTGTCGCGCACGTACAGTCCAACCGGTGGAGATTTTTCTAAAGCGGTTACTTTAAGCTCCTCCAAAAAAGTACGGGTCAAGCGAACGACTTTTTCAATGAAGGGCCTGACGCCGCGTTTGGCGAATCCGAAACGCGGCAAGAATAAAATGGGGAAAACCACGAGTTGGCCCGGCCCGTGGTAAGTCCATTGGCCGCCGCGGTGGACACTTTCGACAGCGACTCCCCGCGCCTGTGGAGATTTCCAAAGCAAGTCTTCGTCTTTCCCGCTAATGCCGCGCGTAAAAGTGGGGGCCGGCTCAGAGAGCAGCAGAAAACTAGCCCTGGGATCGGCCTCTACCTTTTGAACGAGCGAGTGCTGCAAAGCCATTAGCTCTGGCCAGGCGATGCTTTGTCTGAGAATGGTTTCCAATGACCGAGCTGTAGCACCCGGCGCAAGCAAAGGCTACTTGGTTTCCGTGGTTTGAAAAACCAGTCCCCTGAACCAAATGGCGACAGTCCGGCGAGTCTGGTAAAAGCCGTGGGCAATGTCCAAGATTTGAAGAGAAGCTAAAAACGCGTATCCCGCCAGGTGGAAATCTTCGCTTAAAACAAACCGCTGTGGAAAGAGAGAAATAAGAAAAAAGTCGGCCAGAAAGATCCCGGGGATGATCCGCTGAGCGTGTGCGTTCCAAGACGCTAGCTCCGGCACTACCGGAGCGCTGAGCCGGCTAGGGCGCACTATCAAGAAGGTGGCTGTCTGCATCAGCGTAGAGGAAAGTAAGAGAGCCAAAAACCAGGATGGGCACGCGTCTAAAAAGGAAAACGCTGCTACGAGGATCAGCAAAAAGACCCGCTCCGTCGCCGTTCTCCAGGTCTGAAGCGCCGTGAGCTTTGACGAAAACGGCTTCTGGGGGGGCGCAGTGAGCGCCGAGAGAGCCAAAGCAGCGAGGTAAAAGGTGAGCGCTGCACCGGGCCGCTCGCGCAATGACAGCGAGGCGATCCCTAATGCGCAAGGCAGTAAGAAAGCGGATGAAAGCAAGCAAAGGACTTCACGGCTCTGCATACTAGCCATTGTCCGGGTGGTGGATTTCAACGCGGTCGTTCTCTTTGAAACCGGCGCCGGTATAAAGGATGGCAACCGAAGAATCGGTGCCGAAAACTTGCGTGACCTTAAGCAATCCCTTGAAGCGCCCTGGGGCCAGCCCCAGAGTCGATCCAGTGGAAGGGTCGGTCACCGACTCCCCACTTCCGTAGACCCGTAAGAACTGCCCGGTTCGAAGCCCCGTTTGTTCCCCACCGGTCACATAAAACCGGTTCAGATCCACGCGCGCGATCCTCCCTGTCCACGCAAGCTTTCGAGCAATCGCAGGGAACCGTTCCAAAACTTTTTTCAGCGCCCGTGAAACGGCTTCTTTCCCTTCTTCGGGGACCGAGCTGGGGCTACGCAAATCGAGCCACGGGACCCTTTCCTGTTTCACTTCCGCAGTGGAAGTCCGGGAGAAGACTTCGCGCTCGGTGGCAACGTCGAAGAGCTGAAAGTGGACCCGTGCGGTTGCAGAATGCTGTTTGGCTCCCAGCACCCCGGTGCCGTCGCCTTCTTCCACAATGCTGACTTCTTCAATGCGTCCTACGATGACACCCGTTGCAGCGGCAAGTTTGGCTTCTGCGAAGACTTTTTTAAAGTGGTACTCGCCCCCCGCCGAATACAGGGCGTCGGGGTTGTCCAGTTCGGAATCCTTGATGAGGATGAGCGAGGGGTTGTTCGCAATCGCCTGCTGGGTGTCAAAAAGAGCCACTCGGACAAACGAGTCATCTTGAAACTCGCTCCGGTTAACGAACGGCAAAACCAAAACCCGCTTCTTTAAAGTGTCGTCGGTAGTAGGGGCCGGGGCAGGTGCGGACTCCGAGATCTTAACGACGGGTTCCGGCTCGGGGGTGAGCATGGCGCACCCGGCCATAAGAACGGTAACGAGGACAGCGAAGCTTCGTGGCATGGGCGTACGCTCCCAGAGTGAAGTGGCAACCAAGGGCTAGTTTAAATATCTCATGGTTACTACTTGGGAATCAATGCGCACTGGCTTAAGGGTCATGCCCGGGAACTGGGTAATGTGCAGGCGCTGGAAAAGGTCTTTTGGTTGCAGGGTGCTGAGGAGCCGAAACTCCGCTACGGTGCTAGAACTCCGTGCAAGGGAAGACCCCAACACAAAGTCTTGTTTCCCCAGTGCCGCATCAATTTGCTTGAACACTCGGTACGACTGGATCCCTTCGACAATAAAACGGTACTCCAAAGCGAACAGCGTTCCTTTGGACACGCTTTCTTCAAAGCGTGTCCCGAACTCGGAAATCGTTTTGGAGAGCGCTTTGGCAATTTTCTTTGCGTCCCCTAAATCGGCAACCGACAGCTCGGTATCCGCGCTCACTGTTTCTACCTGCCTCGACTGGGTGAGGTTGTAGAGGTGGAGCTCGGCGGTAATGGTTTTTCCGTTTTGGCTCGAAAGGTGCGCCCATACCGAACTGTTGCAGCCCGTCCGTCCTCCAAAGGATCTCAACGACTGCATTTCGCTGGTCCCCGCGGGAGGGCGGCTCAGCGCTAGCGACAGGTCCTCAGTCACGAGGAGCGCGGCGTTGAACTTTTGAAAAACATTCGAAAGCTCTTTGTGCACGGTCTGCCCGAGCGCGCTTTGCTTGATTTGGATAGCTGTCTGTTTAGGGTCGATGAGGTAGCCAGGGATGGACGCCGAAAGCAAAAAAAGCGGTTTTAGCGTCGCGCCGCCGGAGGCTTTGGTCTCGTTCACTCGGACCCACTGCCGGAGGGCGTCTACGTCTAAGTTCACCGAAATTTCCATTTGGCTTGAATCTGGGGACTGGCGCACCACTTGGTAGTCCAGAATGTAGTCCTCAGCAAACTTCACCGTCACCAACTGGTCGTACCGATCGTAGCGGGGGCCGAGTATCCGCTGGAGGTACTCCCGAACCGCCTGCTGTTTAAGGCGCAGCAAAAGCACCGAGGCTTCCGTTCCGGGAGGGACCGGGGGAAGGTTCTCTGAGCTAATGGAATAGGGGGCGGCGCTGAGCGTGGTAGCGAAAGTCAGTAGAATGCCAAGTAAAGTTGTCATCGGAAATCAATAGTAACCCCATCTCCATCGAACAGGGAACGAATAGAGTGCACCATTTCTCTCTTCAGGGGAATATTTGCCTTCAGGCGCAAAATCGCGTCGGCGCGTTTTTCGGTTTGGATATGCAGGTACACGGGAACTCCCCCGGGAGCGCTATGGACGGAGTCTACTAGGTTTTTTAACTTTTGCAGTTTGTCTGGGGCGGCGCGGCGCAAGGGGTTGAAGTGAATGTGCACTTCTCGTCCTAAGAGTTCATACGCGTAACGCAGCGGAAATATTTTGGAGTTCCCCTTTTTGGATAAAAGGATTTTAGAGGTGTTCTCGGCTCGCTCCAACTGCCCTCGGATCCAAATAGGCTCCTCCGACTTGAGCAGCTCCTCGGCTTCCAAGTAGACATCAGAAAAAACCACCGCTTCGATTTCATCGGAACGGTCCGCTAAAGTCACAAAAGCCATGCGGTCGCCTTTTCGAGTGATGAACTCTTTCAGCGTAGAAACCGTGGCACCGATCAATACTTCTTTCGAGCGCCCTGCATTGAGGCATTCCGCCACCGTGGTCGTGGTGTAGCGCTGGAGCTCCGCCTGGAAATCGTCCAACGGGTGTCCGCTGACAAAAATCCCAATGGTATCTTTTTCAAATTTCAGCTCGGTCAACCTATCCCAAGGTTCCGCATCGGGGTAGGTGACCGTTCGGTGAGAGAAGGACTCGTCGGGTTCACCAAGTAAATCGAGAAAGCTTGGCTGGTTGTGGTCCAGGACTTTTTGAATCGACGCGCCGGCTTCCAGTGCGGAATCCGTTGCTTTGAAAAGAGCGGCACGGTGGATACCGAAGCCATCCAAGGCGCCTGCTTTCGTGAACGCTTCGACGACCCGTTTGTTTACCGTTCTATTGCTGGAGCGCGCGCACAGATCGTAGAGGTCTTTGAAGGGACCCTTTTCTTTGCGAGTTTGCAAGACGGAATCAATCGCAATTTGCCCCACCCCTTTAATGGCTCCCAGCCCAAAGCGGACTTGGGTGTCGGTTAAAACAGTGAAGTCGGTTTCACTTTCATTGATATGGGGCGGCAAGACAGAGATCGAATGCCGAGACGCATCGGCAATGTACTTGGTGATTTTGTCGGTGTTTTCACGTTCAATCGACAAAAGCGCTGCGTAAAACTCGACCGGGTAGTGCGCTTTTATGTAGGCGGTTTGGCAAGTGATTAACGAGTACGCTGCCGCGTGCGACTTGTTAAACCCGTAGCCTGCGAATTTGGCCATCAGCTCGAATAAGTGATCGACTTTCGCTGCATTAAAACCATTCGCCAAAGCCCCGCTGACAAAGCGTTCCTTTTGCTTGGCCATTTCTTCCGGCTTCTTTTTCCCCATCGCACGCCGGAGTAAGTCGGCGGACCCTGCAGTATAGCTTGCGAGCCGCATCGCGACTTGTTGCACTTGCTCTTGGTAAACAATGACTCCGTAAGTTTCGTGGAGGATGGGCCGTAGCTCCTCAAAATCATACACCACCGAAGTTTGGCCATGTTTGCGGGCAATGAAGTCGTCCACCATCCCGCTTTCCAGGGGGCCCGGGCGATAAAGAGCGTTGCTTGCGACAATGTCGCCAAAGCAATCGGGCTTCACTTTTTTCATCAGGTCTTGCATGCCCGAGCTTTCCAGCTGGAACACGCCGAGCGTGTCGCCCTTGGCGAGCATTTCGTACATTTTCTTGTCGGTGATATCTATCGAACCGAGCGAAAAGCTCGCGTGCGGGTGCCTTTTATGGATGAGCTCTTCCGCGCGCTGAAGAAACGTAAGCGTTTTAAGGCCAAGGAAATCGAATTTGATGAGGCCAATGCGATCCGCATTGTTCATGTCGAGCTGAATAACCAGTTCGTCATTTTTACCGCGCGTGAGCGCGCAGTGCTCCACCATCGGCCGGTTTGATATCACGAGCCCAGCCGCATGGATGGAAGCATGCCGAGGGAGGCCTTCGAGCGTTCGACAGACTTCAAAAAGGTGGGCGATTTGCGCGTCGTGCTCCGTGAGCGCCCTTAAACGCGGCTCCTGAATAAGGGCTTCGTCCAACGTAATGTTGAGAGTTTCGGGGACAAGCTTTGCGATCTTATCCACTTCAGGAACGGGCATTCCAAAAGCGCGCCCCACATCTCGGATCACTCCGCGGGCCTGAAGCTTCCCGAAAGTGATGATTTGAGCGACGCAGTCTTTCCCGTATTTCTGCGCGACGTATTCAATCACTTTGTCTCGCTTATCCATGCAGAAATCGACGTCAAAATCGGGGAGGGAGACGCGCTCGGGGTTCAAAAATCGTTCAAAAATGAGCCCATGTTCCAGCGGGTCCAAGTCGGTGATGCCCAGCACGTAGGCGACCAAGCTACCGGCTCCCGATCCGCGGCCGGGCCCCACGGGGATGCCGTTGTTTTTTCCGTAACCGATAAAGTCGGCAACGATGAGGAAGTAGCCCGTGAACCCCATTTCGATGATGACGCTGAGTTCGCGGTCGAGCCTGGCAGTGTAAACCTGTTTTGCCTCCGGAGTGAGGGGTCCCGATTCTCGGAGAGACGCCTGAAGCGATAGCCTGTCTTCCAGCCCCTTGTGGCTGAGATCTCGCAAGTGCGCTTCGGGGGTCATGCCGGCGGGGGCTTCGAAAGCCGGGAAGTGGTAGATCTTTTTCCCCAGGGCGTCTTCGAACTGGTAATCGAATTTGCAGGACCGGGCAATTTCCATCGTGTTTGCAATGGCGTCGGGGCGGTGGCTGAATTCTTCCTTCATGACCGCTTGCGGTTTGAAGTAAAACTCATCGCTCTTCATTCCGGCGCCGCCCTCATCCAGGTTTCTCCCTGTTTGAATGGCCATCAAAACTTCCTGCATGGGGGCGTGTTCTTTTTTTAAGTAATGGCAGTCCGCGGTTGCAATGAGAGGGATCCCCAATTCAGCGGAAAGTTCTTGGAAACGGTCGTTCACCATCATTTGCTGTGGCAAACCATTCTGTTGCATTTCTAAGTAAAAGCGCCCTTCGAAAACATCGCGGTACCACTTTGCCGCTTCTCGCGCTCGGTCCATGTCTCCCAGCACGCAGTAGTTCGTCACTTCTCCTTTGAGGCAGGCCGAAGTCGCGATGAGCCCTTTCGAGTGCTGCGCCAAAATATCTTTGTCGATACGCGGCTTGTAGTAAAACCCTTCTAAAAAACCCGAGCTCACAAGCTTGCACAGGTTGTGGTAGCCCTCTTCATTTTGCACGAGCAAGACCAAGTGGTTCATCCCCGACCGCGCGGTCGAATAGGGGGCTAGCTCGTCGTCGCCACTCGTGTGGGTGCCTCGCATGAGCCGGCTCTGGGGGGCTAAGTACATTTCGCAACCGAGGATAGGCTGCACGCCAAACTCTTTCGCTTTGAGATAAAAATCGAGCGCACCGAACATGTTCCCGTGATCGGTTAACGCCACGGCCGACATCCCGTCCGCTTGAGCAGCGCTAAAGAGACCTTCCAAGCGAATCGTGCTGTCTAAAAGGCTGAACTGCGAATGGACGTGTAAATGGGCAAAGTCCGCCGACATCGTTTCTACCGGATGAGGGTCCCTATCCGCTCCGGCCTCAGGGTCCAGTCCCAGCTAGAAAACCAAATGAACATCGCTTGGCCCTTCAAGTTTTCCAGCGGTACAAAACCCCAGCCGCGGCTGTCGTAACTTTGGTCTCGGTTATCCCCCATGGCAAAAACTTTCCCTTCGGGGACCGTGATTGGGAAGCCTAAAGGGGCGCCCGTGCTGGGATCGATAGGGAAATCTCGAAAGTTAGGGGCGTGGTCATCCAAAATCGCGTAGTGCTTCACGCCGGCTTCCGTTTCCAAATAGAGCGTTTTTCTTTCTCGGTTGTCGATGTCGTACATGATCTCCGGGTTTGAATGCACTACCCGGGTCACTTCCTCGCCGTTGACAAGCAGTTTTCCCGACCGAACTTCAACCCGGTCTCCCGCTACCGCAACGGCTCGCTTGACGTAAATTTTGTCCGGCTCATGGGGCGCTTTGAACAAGATCACGTCGCCTTTTTTTACGGGTTTGAAGCGAAGCAGCGTCCAATCCAGGAAAGGGAACCGAAAATCGTACGCGCATTTCAAAGCGTAAAGCCGATCGCCTTTTTTGAGGGTCGGCTCCATAGAAGGGGTCGGTACAACATACGGCTCGACAATCGAATACCTCAACGCAAAAAGGGCCACGATTAAGTAAATCAGCGGCAGGGAGTTTTTCACGCTCGTTTTCCAGGTTTTTCCAGTTGTCTTCACGGGGCCCTCTTTCAAAATGGTAGCCCTTAGTCATACCTACTAGTCGGGCCGTAAGTAAACCGGCACTGCGGTGGGCTAGCGGAAGAATAGGGTGAAAAGGGGCCGCGACGGTCCGTGCGGCTCAACGCAAAGCGCTAGGCCATTTTCGCGTTTCCCTTCCCGCCCTTTTCTCAGCGGCCTTGAAAAGGCAAGTTCAGCGAGCTAATTTAGCCCGTTCATTGAGGTGAAAAAGTGGCAAGCGAATTTAGGACTGAAAAAGACTCCATGGGCGAAATGCAGCTACCGGCGGGCGCGCTCTACGGGGCGACCACGCAAAGGGCAGTGGAAAACTTTCCGGTGAGCGGGATACCCGTGAGCCGGGATTTCATTCGGTTTCTGAGCGTGATCAAAGCCACCTGCGCCGAAGTGAACTCAAAATTAGGGAAACTCGACCCGAAGCTCGCGGCCAGTATCGTCGCGGCTTGCCATGAGATCGAGCAAGGCAAGTACGACGCCCACTTTCCGATTGATGTGTTTCAGACGGGTTCTGGAACGAGCACCAACATGAATTTCAACGAAGTAGCCGCCAACGTGGCTAACCTTGCTCTGGGTTCGAGCGTGGGCACGAAAAAGCCGGTTCACCCGAACGACCATGTCAATCAGGGCCAGTCCAGCAACGATATTATTCCGACCGCCATCCACGTCACTGCGGCGGTCATGATTAGCGAGCGCTTAGTGCCTGCCCTAAAGGGGCTGAAGGGCACTTTGCAAAAGAAGTCGGCGGAATTTTCTTCCATTGTAAAAACGGGTAGGACCCATTTGCAGGACGCGACCCCGATTCTTTTAGGTCAGGAGTTTTCAGGCTACGAAAACCAAGTCAAAAAATCGATTGAGCGAGTGGAACGAGCGCTCCCGGGACTCCTTGAGCTTGCGGTAGGCGGCACTGCGGTAGGTACCGGTATCAACACGGACGCCCAGTTTGGCAAGTACGTGTCGGAGTCGCTTGCGAAAAAGCTGAAAGTCCCTTTTCGGGAAGCGGAAAACCACTTTGAAGCACAAGCCTCAAAAGATGCCTGCGTGGAAATGAGTGGGGCGTTAAAAACCACTGCAGTGGCATTGACCAAGATCGCCAACGACTTTCGCTGGCTTGCGAGCGGCCCTCGCTGCGGCTTTGCAGAAATCCTTCTCCCTCCGGTGCAGCCAGGAAGTAGCATCATGCCCGGAAAAGTAAATCCGGTGATCCCTGAGTCGCTTTTGCAAGTGTGCGCTCAAGTGATGGGAAATGATCTAACGATCACCCTGGGCGGACAGTCTGGAAGCTTTGAGCTCAACGTCATGATGCCGCTCATTTCGCACAATCTCTTACAGTCCATCCAGTTACTCGCTAATGGCGTGAAGCTTTTTGATTTAAAATGTGCCCAAGGGGTCGGGGCCAATGTTGCGCGCATCAACGAGACAGTAGAACGAAGCTTAATGCTCGCAACGCCTCTGGCTCCTGTCGTTGGTTACGATAAGGCAGCTGAGATCTCGAAAAAAGCGTTCCTTGAAAATAAAACAGTCCGCCAAGTGGCAATGGAAACGCTGGACCTTTCCAAGGAGCAGCTCAGCGAGATCCTAGACCCCGCAAAGATGGTCGTGCCAGGAGCCGGTGGCGGCGGGGAATAATTTCTGCTCGATAAGTGTGAATGCTAAACCACAAAAATGTTCTCATGTTTGATGGCGCGGGGGCCTTAGCTAGTTTATTGCTGACTGGGTTTGCTCTCCCTTTTTTCTCTGATCTGATTGGTTTGAAACCCTTAACGCTCTACCTGTTGGCTCTTTTGCCTTTGGCTTACGGAATTGTTTCCTTTGGTTTTTATTTCTTAGCGAGAGAGACCAAACCCTGGATGCTAGCGGCAGTAATCGTGGCGAACGCTATTTATTGCGTCATTGCGGGCGGTATCGCCCTTTTTTCTCCCAGCATAACCAATCTAGGACGGTGCTTCTTCCTAATCGAAATTTTGGTCGTCTTAGTACTCATCAGGGCGGAGTGGAATGTTTACAAAAACTGTCGGACGGACCAGCCCAACCGTTCCCAAAACCCTAGAAAACTAAAAAAAGAACAAGAGCGTAAGTAAGAACGGTCAAGTCCCCAAACAAAACGCAGCAGCGGGCAAGCACTCAAGGCAAAGTCTAGGCAGAACGACAAAGAGCAAAGTCCGCTTGAGGAAATCAAACACCCACCTCCACAGAACGCCCGACTGAGACGTACACAGCTTAGGCCACCTAAGTGCCGAGGCAAAAGAC
>JANPJT010000070.1:0-5643 GCA_031425635.1 Pseudomonadota bacterium | reverse complement strand
GCGAAGTTTTTGCAGCTTTGGAAATATTCCCGAAGCGCATGCTGGAGAATATCCACCTCCTCCAGGGCGTGGTGTTTTCCCAGCCCGTGTTGCTCAAGCTCATTGAAAAAGGCCTTTCTCGGGATGTCGCTTACTCACGAGTGCAGGCCCATGCGCTGAAGGCGTTGGACGAGCGAGTGCCTTTCCTCGATCTTCTGTTGAAAGACAAAGCTATCACGAGTGTTTTAAAAGACGGCGAACTGAGGGCTATTTTCAATCTCGATGCCTGCCTTCATCAAGTGGACTACCTCTTCGAAAAAGTGTTGGGAAAATAGCGATGGAAGCAAAAGGCAAAATCCGCGAAGGCAAAGCCAAAGTCCTTTTCGAGTCAGCCCGTGGAGACGGGTTTCTCATTCAATATTTCAAAGACGATGCGACAGCTTTCAACGCCCAAAAACGAGCGTCGATTACTGGAAAAGGCATCATCAACAATACCGTTTCGACTTGGCTCTTTCAGTACCTTGAGAAAAGAAACATCCCCACGCATTTTGTAGAAAAACTTTCGGAACGGGAAATGCTCGTAAAGAAAGTGCAGATTGTCCCCATCGAAGTCGTTGTTCGAAACCGCGCTGCGGGCTCGATCGTGAAAAGGCTTGGTCTGGTAAAGGGCTCCGAGCTTACTCCACCACTCGTTGAATTCTTTTATAAAGACGATTCGCTCGGAGACCCCCTCGTTTCCGAGGGGCATATCTTTCACTTTGGGTGGGTTACAGGGGACGAGCTCGCCGAAATCGTAAAGCTCTCTTTGACAGTTAACACCGAGCTTTCGGCTTTGTTTAAAAAAGCCGGTCTCGAATTGATCGATTTTAAATTGGAGTTCGGCAAGGAAGCGGGCACCGGTCGGTTGCTTTTAGCAGACGAGTTCTCGCCCGACGGTTGCCGGCTTTGGGATCTCCGGACCGGGGAATCGAAAGATAAAGATCGCTTCCGCCAAGACTTGGGCGGAGTGCAGGAGGCCTACCTCGAGGTCCAAGATCGCTTAAGGCAAGTTTTGGAGGTCGTGTGAAAGCGTTCGTCACCGTGTTCTGCAAAGAAGCTGTCTTCGATCCGCAAGGCCATGCGCTTGCCGTTTCGCTCCGGCAAATTGGCTTTCCTGCCGTGAAGGAAGCCCGGGTCGGAAAAGTGATCGAAATTGAACTCTCTAGCCAATCGGTGTCGGAAACCCGCGCTTCGGTCCAGAAAATGTGCGAGAAACTTCTCGCTAACCCCGTGATTGAGTCATTCAAATTCGAGATCAAGGAATGAAGGCTGCCGTCGTCACTTTTCCAGGTTCCAATTGCGATGAAGATGCTTTTGACGCGCTCTCGCGGTGTCTTGGCGTCGCGACTACCCGGGTGTGGCATAAAGAGACGAACGATTTCTCTGGGGTGGACTTAGTTGTGCTTCCGGGTGGATTTTCCTACGGAGACTACCTTCGATGCGGGGCGATGGCTGCGCTGTCTCCAATCATGCAAAGCGTGTCGGCTTTCGCGGAGCGGGGCGGTTTTGTCTTGGGGATTTGCAATGGTTTTCAAATCTTGTGCGAAGCGAAGCTCCTGCCAGGCGCGCTCACGCTGAACGAATCACGCCGGTTTATTTGCCGCGATGTTGTTTTGAAGGCTCGCTTCGTGCGTTCTCCGTGGAACTCATTACTCGGCCAAGGAGCCGCGGTTACTCTTCCGATTGCTCATGGGGATGGCCGCTACTGGATCGATCCCGCCGGACTTGAGGCCTTGGAGCAAAAGCAACAGGTGCTGTTCACGTACGAAAAAAACCCCAACGGGTCGGTCGCCGATATTGCTGGAATCTGCAATGAAGCGGGGAATGTATTTGGATTAATGCCGCACCCTGAAAGAGCAGTAGAACAGGGCAGAAAAATTTGGGACTCGGTTCTGCAGTCAGTGAGGAGCGCCTCGTGAAGTCGACTATCGACGATTTAGAAGTCTCTACTTTGCCCATGGCGCTTTCACTGGGTTTGTCGGCTGATGAATACCACCACGTTTGCCGCAAGCTGGAGCGAGCCCCGGTCTTTGCAGAACTGGGCGTTTTCTCCGCCATGTTCAGCGAACACTGTAGCTATAAGTCGTCGAAGAAATTTCTAAAGCGCTTACCGACTTCGGGAAAGCGCGTCGTTCAGGGCCCCGGAGAAAATGCGGGCGTGCTCGACATCGGCAGCGGCTACGCGGTGGCTTTCAAAATGGAAAGCCATAACCACCCGTCTTTTATTGAACCTTTTCAGGGCGCAGCAACGGGAGTGGGCGGTATTTTAAGAGACGTGTTCACGATGGGCGCTCGCCCCGTTGCCAATATGGACTGCCTTTACTTTGGGAGCCCGGAATGGCCCGGAACGGCTTCGATCGTGCGAGGGGTCGTCCATGGAGTTGGCCATTATGGCAACTGCGTGGGAGTTCCCACGGTGGCGGGGCAAACGTATTTTCACCCGTGCTACACTCGGAACCCTTTAGTGAATGCGTTCACGATTGGGCTTCTCAAAAAAGATGAAGTCTTTTTGGGTTCGGCTTCCGGTATTGGGAACCCTGTGATGTACGTAGGTTCTAAAACAGGGCGGGATGGTGTCCACGGGGCGACAATGTCGTCCAAAGAGTTTTCTTCTGACGAAGAGCTCGAAAGACCCACGGTCCAAGTGGGCGATCCTTTTACGGAGAAGCTGCTGCTCGAAGCAACGCTCGAAGCGATGAAAGCGCGGCTCATCGTCGGAATTCAGGACATGGGTGCGGCAGGCCTCACCAGCTCTTCATTCGAAATGGCTTGCCGCGCTGGTACCGGAATGGAAATCACGTTAGACAACGTTCCTGTCCGTGAGCGGGATCTTTCCGCTTACGAGCTTTTACTGTCCGAGTCTCAAGAGCGCATGCTGCTTGTTTGTGTTCCCGAAAATGTGTCTGCGCTGAAAGCTATTTTTGACAAATGGGACCTCCATAGCGAAGTCATCGGCTCCGTGACCGAAGGACGGTCTCTGAAAATGACCCACCGGGGTCGAGTGGTTGTGAACTTGCCCGTTGAGCTGGTGACAGACCCCCTCATTTTGGATCGGCCGGTTTCTGTCCCGAGCGATTTAAAGCAGCGTTGGTTTTTAGATCGGAACCGTCTTTTGTCTATCCCGGTTTCCGAAAAGATCGAGAAAGTTTTGCAGGATTTCAGTTTCGCGAGCCCCGCAAAGCTCGTGGAACAGTACGATTCGCAAGTAGGTAATCGAACAGTGAGCACTCCGTTTGAGGATGCTGCCGTGGTTTTTTTGAGGGATATTTCCGAAAGGAAAGTCCACTTGGCCCTGACAGCGGATTGCAACCCGCGGGTTTGCTGGTTATCGCCCCGAGAAGGCGGCAAGCGGGCGGTTGCGGAAAGCGCGATCAACCTTGCGACTAGAGGAGCCGAGCCCATCGGAATCACGGACTGCTTGAACTTTGGCAGCCCGGAAAACCCCGAAGTGCTATGGCAGTTCGAAGAATGCATTGAAGGTATTTCGGAAGCCTGTGCTGCCCTGAAGATCCCCGTCGTCTCCGGAAACGTGAGTTTCTACAATGAAACCGATGGAGTCCCCATTTATCCCACGCCTACGGTGGGAATGGTCGGACTCATCGAAGGCAGCGAGCCCCTTTCTCGGTCTTTTATTTCGAGCACGGACTGGGAAATTGGACTGATAGGGGTTAAGGAAGCAGGGCTCGGCGGAAGTACTCTGGCCTCCCAAGTTTTTAAGCGCGATTGCGGCCAGCCTGAAGACACGGACCTGGCGATGGTGGACCGAACCGTGAAGCTTTTCGCTAAGCTTCGAAAGAGCAAAACAGAGTTTGCGGCACACGACATCTCTGACGGTGGCCTCCTCGTGTCTCTTTTGGAAATGCTTTTTTACTCAAAGCTACCCACTTTGGGGGCGGAGATTTCATGTCCTGGCGGAGTGGATCTCGATCGTTTCTTGTTTGGTGAAACCATCCCCCGAGTCCTTGTAGCCTACCCGCACGAAGAGCGCGTGCAGTTTGAAATGCTGGCGGGCCAAGCGGGCGTCCCTTTCACTGTTTTGGGGGCAACCCACGACCACAGTGAAGTGAAACTCAAGCAAGGCGGGGCGGTGATCTTTCAGAGCCCCTTGGAAGTGATAAAAACGAGCTGGTCCAATCGCTGGGCCGGGTTGCTGGGGTAAGCTATGTGCGCGATTTTTGGGGTTACGGGCGAAAAAGAAGCTGCCAACCTTACTTACTTGGGGCTCCATTCGCTTCAGCACCGAGGCCAAGAGGGTGCCGGGATCGTGTCGACGGATGGAAATCTTTCCTACGCTCACAAGCGGCTGGGGCTTGTAGCAGATGCGTTTTCTCGAAAGGCTTTAGAAAAACTTAAAGGGGATACCGCGATTGGGCACACTCGCTACTCCACTGCCGGCGGCAGCGATATCCACGCGTTGCAACCGCTTTTGATGAAAAGCTCGCTCGGGTGGCTTTCGATTGCCCACAACGGAAACTTAGTAAACGCCCAAAAGCTCTCGAAAATGCTTGAAGAAGAAGGCGCGATTTTTCAATCGGCGAGCGATACCGAAGTCATTTTGCACTTGCTCGCTCGCAGTCGCCAAAAAGACCCGGAAAAAGCTCTCGCTGTAGCGCTCTCCCAAGTCGAAGGCGCTTACTCTTTGCTCGTTTTAAACCACGAGAAGCTCATTGCGATCCGCGATCCCCGTGGATTCCGGCCGCTCGTGATGGGGCGGCTGAGAGGGAACCCTGTATTTGCGAGCGAGACCTGCGCATTTGATTTGATTGGCGCGCAATATATTCGAGAAGTCCAGCCCGGCGAAATGATCGTGGTACCTCTCGACAACCCATCGGCGTTTCGCTCCTTAAGCCCTTTCGAAGTAAAAGAACAAAAGAAATGCATTTTTGAACACGTGTATTTCGCTCGGCCCGACTCGGAACTTTACGAAAAGCGAGTGCACGAAACAAGAAAAGCTTTAGGACGCCAGCTAGCCCAGGAACAGCCCGCAGTGGGGGCAGACGTCGTGATCCCGGTGCCCGATTCTGGAGTGCCTGCCGCCATCGGCTTTGCGCAGGAGTCTGGGATCCCGTTTGATATGGGGATCATCCGTAGTCACTACATTGGGCGCACCTTTATTGAGCCCGAGCAATCGATCCGGGATTTTGGGGTGAAGCTTAAACTGAGCCCTGTGCGAAGCTGTATCGAAGGGAAAGACGTCGTGGTTGTCGACGATAGCCTGGTCCGAGGGACGACGTCTCGAAAATTGATACAGCATCTACGAGATGCAGGCGCGAGAAAAGTACACGTACGGATTTCAGCGCCCCCTACGACGCACTCGTGTTTTTACGGGATCGACACCCCAAACCGGAGCGAACTTTTAGCGGCGCGTTTTAGTATTGAAGAGATTGGCCGCCACATTGGAGCCGACACCCTTGGCTACTTAAGTCTCGACGGACTACTCAAAGTAACTGCAGGGCCTAAAAAAGATGGCTTCTGCCACGCTTGCTTTTCAGGCGAATACCCGACCGAACTTTTTGAGTAGGTACAGCTCGTAGGGGCTGTACCTTTATGTGGATAACTCATTTCGCGGGTGCTTTTTGAGCCTGGATTCGCCGCCCCTTCTCCGCGTACAAAGAGTACGCCGTC
>JANPJT010000069.1:0-17681 GCA_031425635.1 Pseudomonadota bacterium | reverse complement strand
CGACACGCTCGCGATGGCACTCGGCTATCCCGAGCACTTTGACGGGTTGCTAAAGGAGCTTGGGCTTATGGGTCCATCGGGAGTGAGTTCCGACAAAGCATTTCACGATAAGCTCGCCCAAGCGGAAGAGGATGTCGCGTCTCGTGCGATCGTCAAGACGTCAAAGGGAACCGTGAAAGAGATTCGGCAGCTTTCGGTGATGGAAGCGCCGTTTCGTTCGTGTATTGGAGGGTCTGATTGTTCATCGCGCACGTATCTCACCCGAGCGCTCGATCCGAATTACCAGTACTTTACGATGACTGATGGGGATGGTTATTCAAGTGGCCACATGACAGTGGTTTTGGGCGAAAAAACGAAACGGAGCCCTTTTTTGGTATCGAACGCGGGTACCAAAAAACTCGCATTCATCGATAAGATCATGAATGTTCCCAATGAGGATCTGCCGATTTTGATGGAAGCGGTGAGGCGGTCGGTTCTTGAGAAAGGGTACACCCTAGTTTTGCCGGAGGACTTGGGTGACAACCATTCGGGCATGTCGAATGACGCGCCGACCACGACCTTTGTAAAGCGTTTCATCGCGGTGGAAGGCGATCCGATTTCGGGATTTAAGCCGCATCCGCATAAATACTCATTGGATAGTGCTCACTCTCGCGCCGAGAAAGGTTTGACCGTTCGCAAGGTTGCAGAATTGAAACTTCCTGACCATGTGCAGTTATCGCCGACTGAGGAAGCGCATTCCTGGAAGTCAGATAAGCTTGACCTGAACGCTCTGGTTATTGGGTCCAGAAAGCTTAAGTCCGGGGATACGGATTCCAAGATCCGCTACATCGAGGCCCAAAAGACGATTCAATCGGCTGGGCTGGACTTAGACCCTGAGTTCAAGCAAGTCATCGATGGGTGGTTAAATGACAAGCAGCAGCCGTTTCGCCTTCGAAAGCGGATTTTGATGTATCAATGGCTTGACCAGAAAGCAGATCTTCCGGCCTTGGTTAGGACTCTAGAACCATCTGAAAGAGTCGATTTGATCCAAAATATTTTGGACACCCCCCGGCTTAAAGATTTCATTTTGAAAAACCGGAATCAATTGCCGGCACTCATGGTGGAAGTCCGAAGCAATAAGAAGCTAGGACAATCCCTTGCCGAAGGTTATGGACGCGGTTTTGCGGATGGAATTGGGAAAGTATTAGAAGCGCGAGATGTATCTGATGCGGCGGCACTCAAGATTGTACGACAGATTAAGGAGAGCTTTTCCACAAAAGACATGGCTGAAGCCACTAAAATCCTGCAGCTCGCTCGGGGAACATCGGTCGAAGGAGGCTTAAGAGACTCCCTCATGAATGCGTATGTCGGCAATCTTTCCAACCCTACGAGGCTGGCGAGGGAAGTGGTGAAAAACATTGGGTCGGAGCACGAAGCAACGCACGACTTCGCCCGGGCCATTTTGAAGTCAAAGGGCGAGGGCGCAGACGCCATCCCCATGATCCGTGCTGTATCGGAAATAGAGAACTTAGCATCTTCTAAAGGAGTGACTCACCGACAAGCTGCTGAGGAGTGGGTATCTGATTTGAAAGCAGAACCTTCCCTCAAGGCGGAGTACCTGAAGGCACACCTGTCATCCGAGGACTTTGAGCGACTCGAAGCGAAAGTTCCCACAAGACAGCGTCAGCAAGTTCTCGCGCGTGTTCGGGAAAATTCCACGGGTTTAGAGTTGAGGGAATTAGCCCGCCAAAAAGGGGTTTCGATGGCGGAGTTTTCGAAATTCAAGCCGGAGAGTTTCGAAACAGTTCGGTCGGAGTTTCCTGCCCAGGGAAAAGCAGCGACTCTCGGCAGTCCGGCGACCGAAGCCAATCGCTCAAACGATGAAGCGCAGAGAGCCGTGATTTTTAAGAAGCCCTTTGTGACGGGTAAAACGCAAGTTCCTCAGTGGTTGTATGCACTGGTGATGGAAGAGAATCCCTCCAAGTTCAAGGACGGCCCGGAATCGGTGGAAGTCACCATCAATGGGAAAAAGATCCAGATGCGACCGAATCACCCGGTCGAACAGGTCAACTGGGAGGAGGCGAAGGAGTTTTGCAAGCGGTACACTGCTCTTATGAAAAACGGAATTAAGTACGACCTTCCTCTGGAAGCGCGCACGGAACTCATTTCGAGGGCGGGAACCTCTACGCGCTTTCCGTTTGGGGATAGCGAAGAGGAATTGCAGCAGGGCGCCTGGTACTCGGCAAATGCTGGCGGCACTACGCATGCAGTTGCAGAACTCAAACCCAATGCTCTGGGGCTTTACGATACTCAAGGCAACGTGTGGGAGTGGCAGAGAGATTGGTATACGGAAGACACTTCTAAGCTTCCAGAAACCGATCCCGAAGGGCCTAGCTCCGGCTCGAGCCGCGTTATCCGGGGCGGCAGTTGGAGCTTTGATGCGCGGGGCCTGCGTTCGGCCGACCGCGGCAGCGGCGACCCGGGCGATCGCAACGTCAATCTCGGGTTCCGCCTGGAGGGGACGCCTGAGTAGCTCTGTGCACTTTTACCCTCTTACCCTTGGCTGATTTTTTCGAATCCGAATGGATGGGTGGCGTCAGCCCCCAATCCATTCGGCCGCTTTAAGGCGAAGCCTTTGAAATTTTTTTTGAATTTGACGCTTCGCATCTAATTGCGATTGAGTTCTAACAGTCGTTTTCGAGGAATCCCCAAGGTGTCCGCGATACGCGCCAAAGTGGATGCTTTTGGATCTACCAGGCCAGCTTCGATTCTACTGAGAGTCCCCCGGGCGAAACCTGCTTCCAGGCAAAGCCTGTCCTGACTATAGCCTTTGGACCGCCGAACCTTCGCGATGTGGGCGCCAAGGACGCACAGGAAATCTGACTTATTAAATTCTTCGTCTTCCACTAAATTGCTAAATTTATATGGAATGCAAGGAATGCTGATGTATATAAACAGGTATAATGTAGGCAGGTTTTATGCTGATTAAAGTTTTCTCGCTGACATTTGACTCGATCTTGGGCGGGTTTAACGACGCTGGATTGCGTGACTTTCTGAAAGACAAAGAAGTTCTTTCTATACGCGATCATTTCTTTATCAAAAACGACGTTCCGTACCTCGCAATGGTTGTAAAATATCTCCCTGTTCGCCAAGAAATCGATCCGGTGATGGCTCCGCAAGGAAAGCGAGACGAATCCTGGCGCGAGCTAATTTCGGACGCGGACACGGGACTTTTTAATTTACTACGAGAGTGGCGATCTAAACGCAGTCGTCAGGAGGGAGTGCCTCCTTACATTCTCTTTACCAACAAACAATTGGCCCAAATCATCAAAGAAGCTCCGACGTCGCTTGGCGGTCTTGAGAAAATCGAAGGGGTTGGGAAGGCAAAGATTGAAAAATACGGCAATGAGGTCTTAGAAATTACTTTGGGGCACAAAGCCAAAGACATTTCGGGACCAGCGCAGGAAGGGGAGCCAAACGATGCTTGAAAGGCCGCACGAAGTTGAACTCCCGGTCTTTGCAAAGTGGATGGAGTTCCTAAAGTGGCTACTGACGGTGACCGATAAAATTCCGAAAAAGGCGCGCTTCACGGTTACAAATCGAATCAATAATCTCGCCATCGATGTGATCGAAGATCTTACTGAAGCCCGCTATTCCCGCAATAAAGCAACGATTCTTCGTAGCGCCAATATCAAGCTTGAAAAGCTGCGCGTGCTGATGCGAATTGCTTTCGAGTCCAGCCTCATTCCAATGGCGACTTACAAGCATTCGGCAAGAGAGTTGAACGCCACGGGAAAAATGTTGGGCGGCTGGTTAAAGCAGCAAGAGGCGAGCCCATGAAGCGATACGGACACCTCTTCGAGCAGATAGTGTCCTTCGAGAATCTTCACGCCGCAGCCCGACGAGCCTTTCGAGGAAAGCGTTGCAACCCGACCGTTGCACCTTTCTTCTTTGCGATGGAGCGCGAGCTGCTTGCACTTCACCACGAGCTTTCGACTGAAACATACCGTCCGAAACCATACGGCGTGTTTGAAATTCGAGAGCCGAAAATCCGCCAAATTTGCAGCTCCAATTTTAGAGATCGGGTGGTCCACCACGCGATCTGTAAAATTTTGGAACCTTTGATTGAACGTAAACTCATCTTCGACAGTTACGCCTGTCGCACTGGAAAGGGGAATCACGCCGCTGTGGCTCGTGCCAAGGAGTTTTCCCGACGAAACACTTATTTTCTGAAATGTGATATTAGGAAATATTTTCCGACGATAGACCATGCGATCCTTAAGGCCCAACTTGGAACCTTCCTCAAAGACCCGGAAGTTGGCGCCCTACTCAATACGATCATTGATCACCAAGTGCCGGGGTGCGATCCCGGAAAAGGCCTTCCTATTGGAAATCTCACCAGCCAATATTTTGCCAACCTGTACTTAAGTAGGCTTGATCACTTCTTGAAAGATGGTCTTCGAATCAAGCACTATATTCGGTACATGGACGACTTCTTAGTTTTTGGAAACGGCAAGGACGCCCTTTGGCAGGTTTTCGACGATATCGAAACGTTCCTCACAGAAAACCTGGCCTTGGATCTCAAAGAGAAAGCGACAAGAGTGGCTCCAGTGGCAGAGGGGATTCCCTTTCTCGGGTTTAGAGTATTTCCGGGTGTGGTTCGCCTGCAGCGGCCAAATCTCGTTCGATTTAGGAAAAAAGTGAAAAGTAGAGAGGCTGCATATCTAGCTGGACACATAAGCGAATCAGAACTTATTCAATCTGTGGGGAGCATGATCGCCTTTGTAAATCATGCGAATTCTCGTTCCCTCAGGCGAAAGGAATTGGATAGATCTATGAGATTGGCGTGATGGCCATTTCGGGCTCGAACCGCGTTATCCGGGGCGGCAGTTGGAACAATGATGCGCAGAACCTGCGTTCGGCCAACCGCAACAACAACGACCCGGGCAATCGCAACGACAATCTCGGGTTCCGCCTGGAGAGTACAAAGGTTTGCCAGATAAGTGCCGTCCATGGATTGCACTTCCGCGCATCAGGCTTTGTCCAGGCCATTACCCAGTGCCAGTGCCCAAAAGGCGTTGGACGAATAACAAAGGGACCACAACGTCTGGTAGCGAAAGAAATTTCGTCGAACGCCGTTGTGGTCCACCAACCGTCGTATAGGGGCACGCAGCTCGGAGCAAGAGGGAACTATCGACTCAGAGCAGTGCGCAGCACACTGCCCCTCCCCATGAGGAACCGCTAGAAGCGTCACCGATACTCTCTGCAAGACTCGTCGCTTACGAAAAGTTAGCTGCTAATAGTCCTACAATCTCTTGTTATTCTAGACTCTTGTCGGGTCGGTAGAACATCCTCTTATAGGAACAACTCAATAAAACACTCCGCACTATGCGCGCGGCCGTTTGATGAGCAATCGGGACCGATGGTAGAAGAATGTTTTGCGGGAAAGTCCTGTTCTTCGATGAAATTCTCGAAATTGATCTTCCACTGAACCTAACGATGAAAGAGACATAACGACGGCATGATTGGGATCGGGAGCTGGGAGAACCCGAAGAAATAGTTCTTTCCAGTCTTCAGGCGTGGAGGTCGCAAGCTCGTACCCCAACTTTAGGGTTCGCAGATTCACTTCATCAAAACCACCCGATGACGCACGTTCGGTTAGAAATGAAACAACCTCGCGAGACAGATCTTGGTTGGGAAATTCCGAAGTACATGAAGCGATCGAGCTGAGTAATTGTTCCACTTCTTGAGGTTCTGGTGAAATCCGGTAATGAAGGGAGCGCGACATAAATGCCGCGGTATCACCGCTCTTTGGGACTAGATTGGTTAATAAAATAACCTTTCCCTTAAAGAGAAATGCTTCTGCTGCAATCTTGTCCGAAGTAGTACCCCATGAAATAAGCCGAGTCCCTTCGCTCCCCGAACTGGGCCAAGTTGCGGCCTTTAGAATCGACATCGCTATAGCGTCTCCGAATACTCCTGCGCAATCGTCAATCACCACAATTCGATTTGGATTCTCAGACAAAAACGTAAATAGCCGTAACGGCGTCGTATAGGAACCTAATATCACAAAAGGAAGCATTTTCTTGCGAAGCAGCCCCTCTATGGCAGTGCTTTTACCCCACCCAGGTACCCCCTCAACAATAAGCGAGTGGAACGTTTTGCTGTTTAAAAGCAAATCCATAAGCACACGAATATCTTCGATGTGTTTCATACGGTACCTCCCCGGATTTAATTCCGCCCTAACCAACTAATTGAGCAAAGTTCGTCGGGATATCTTTTCCAAAAACTGAATCAAATAGTCCTGAAGCATTTGCCGTTTCAGGATCATTTGTAATTGCGTAAATTCTTTTGACGCCCAAGTCGCGCAAGGATCGAGCAATCTCGATTCCATCATACTTCGAGCCTTGGTAGTGGACGTCGATGAAAGCAATTGCTCCTGGGGTAAGTGCGAAACCGTTTTGGGAGACGAAGTCTTCCCATGAATTGAAGTCCCAAGCAGCTTGAAAATCATGCTCTTTGGCGTACTTTCGCCAGTGGCTACGAACCGCGGCTTCATCGTCAAAAATAAGAATAGTTTGTTCGCATGTTGTTTTGAGGCTCTTTTCACTTTCCGAAACCGGACGTGTATCCGGAGCTGAAGCCACAGCGTCCCTAGTTGCCTCGGGAATCGATACCGTGAAGCATGTTTCTGTTGGAGTGGAGGTTAGAACGATCTCGCCTTTGTGTTCTGCCACGATCTTCTTAGCTACGGCTAGCCCCAGACCCGTTCCAGCCACTTTCCTCGAGAAAAATGGCGTAAATAATTTTGAGCGATCTTCATCGGTGATCTCGGGCCCATTATTCGCGATTGCAATATCAATGAAAGAATGTCCGTTGCGAATTGACTGTTTTGACGAAATCCGAAGATCGCCGCTCAACCGGACTGCCTGTACCGCGTTCTCACCAATATTAATAAGTACGCGCATCAGCTGTTCCCTATCGGCCATGACACGATGCCGTTGACGAATATTGAACGAAAATTTAACCCTGTTTTCTGGGTACAGACGAGCCAGTGTTTCATGGAGTTGTTCCACTAAGCGTGCAACTGAAACCGGTTCCACGGAAAGATTCACGTCGCGTCCCATATCCAGGATATCTCGGATCATCGCATCGATAGATCGTGCGCTTGTTTCAAAATCTTCGGATACCTTTGCGCTAAGCTCTCTGACCTCTGTGTTCTTCACTTCATGGAGGCGCGCCAGTGCAAGTTGCACTAAACGGAACGGCTTTCGAATATCGTGCGCCATCATCTGCGCAGTCTGTGCGATGGCGGCATTTCGCTCACTTTCGGCGATTTTATCGATAAGTGGCGCTAAAACACGCGTTTCTACCCTTGAAACCAGTGTGAAATGGGTGAAAACAGCGGCAAATAACCCTACTAAAACAACGATGATCAGAACCGGGGGAAAGATGTCCCAGATACGGGTTGGCCTGCTGACCGAGTAGCGGATCTTCGCTAGCACTTTATTGCCAGCTTTCACGCTGGTCTCTTCGTACCTTAAAGACTTTGAATCGATGGTATCGCTGGAGCATCCGCTGATTAATCTTGGCTCTCCGGTCGGAGGACTTACTAGAAATTCAAGGCAAGCTATCCCGCCGGGATATTTCTGGTTCCAGTTGGAGAGAATCGAATCGATTCGAATCTTAAGTGCTTGGTCTTGCCCCATGTAGACTTCCTGGCTAATCAGGGACTCTTGAGATTGGACCACGTCCGCCAAGGCATGCTCCGTATTTTTGAGCTGTCCTTGGCGCTCTTGATAGAGAATGAAGGAAGTTGCGCTTAGTAAAAGCGCCGCCATGATTCCCAATGGTAGCCAGGTCGTCTGACGAAGTCGCTTCTTAAGGGTATCGAGTGAAACGGTCGTCATTACTCGTACCTCCGCCAGTGAACCACATCTCCGTCTTTTATCAGGTATAGTTCGAGAGGCTTTACGGGATCTCCGTCCGTTCCATAGCGGATAAGTCCGGTCATCCCATGAAATTTAAGGGAATGAATTTCCTTAATGAGGTCTTCGCCGCGAGCATTCGGCTTGGCCTTTAGTGCCTTGATCACCAGTTCCGCGGCATCGTAGGCAGCCATGGTCGTCATGGACGGCTCGTACTCCCCGCAATACTTTCTGTGGAGAGATAGATAACGAGCCGACTCAGGGCTACTAAACGTTCCGTCCCAGTGTTTTGGATAGATAAATTGGATAAGGTCGGAAGTCGGCGCGATCATCTCAAGGAACATTGGCTTTTTCTCAATCGTGTCGCTAGCCAACATGGTGAGCGCCGCTTTGCGATTCACCAGCTCTACGTACAAAGATGCCAATTGCGATTGGGGAAGTGGTACGAAAACGAGGTCAGGCGAAACAGCCAGGAAACGGGTCGCCAGCGCCTTAAAATCGGTGAAGCCTTCTACGATAGGAAAGTCCTTAACTAAGATTTCCGGGTGATTCTTTCGAATATTTCTAGCGAATTCAGTCCCCAAGAAATCTGAGTATTTCGTGGATGAATTCCGAACGATTACGATTCGCTTAGCTGCAAGTTCTGTCGTTGCAAGGCGTGCAAGTAAGAATGCCTGACGTCGGTCATTAAACGGGATACGCGTTACGAATCTTTTGCCTGCTGTTACGCCAGGATTAGTGGCCGTTGGAACAATGAATGGGATCCCAGCGGCTTCTAAAATAGGCGCCGCTGCTAAAGCATCGTCAGAGACCAGAGTTCCAACCGCAGCATCATACCGATGGGTAACAACTGTCTCGGCAGCCTCCATCGTCTTAAAAATATTCCAGTCCTTGTTGACCTGGGTGAAGGAAATATTCATTCCCTCAAGACGAGCTCTCTTTATGGCTGCTTCTGTGATGCAAGCGCCCTCTAGGCCGCAGGTGCAGTTGAAGTGACCAAACGTATGACTGGGATAAATTCCGGCAACACGAAACGTGTCTGCATGCACGAAGCAGGAGGCCATTGTGGTTAAAAGCAGAAAAAGGAGCTTCTTCATTTAAGCCCCCGATTCCTAGAGATAGGGGTCGGGTTCTTGGGTCGGCGGCCACCCCGCCCCTTTACCAAGTCTTCCAGCCCGTGTCTTTTCAGCAGTCGGTGAAAAGTACTTGGAGAAAGACCCAGCTTTTGAGCCGCATGCCGTTGCGAGCTCGATGACTCAAGAGCTTTTACAATCACTTCGCGAGTAACTGCCTCTGCGTTCTGTTGAATATAGGAAACCGAGTTAAGATTTCCGAAACCTGTGTGATTCACGAAGAATTTAGCGTCGAGATCATCCGGAGCAATCGAGTCGCTCGTTACAGTTGCGCAAAGCTGTTCAATCGTATTCTCAAGCTCGCGGATATTTCCTGGCCAGGGATATCTGCGAAGATACTCAATAGTCTTGGATTCGAGCTTCTTCGGGGTGTGCCCCTTCCTGGTGTTTCGCGCAACGAAGTAAATGAGAAGCGGGAGAATATCTTCTTTCCGGTCTCTCAGAGGCGGAATTTCGATTCGCAGAACATTCAGGCGGTAGTAAAGGTCCAGGAGAAATTCGCCGCTCTTGATCAAGGCTTGAAGATTAGGCTTTGCTGCAACTACCAGCCTGAAATGAACGGGAATCTCTTTGGTGCTTCCAACAGGCCGAACCGTCTTTTCCTGAAGAACACGGAGAAGCTTCTGCTGTGCCTTTAAACTGAGAGTATGGACTTCATCTAGGAAAACCGTTCCTCTGCCTACCTCTTCAAAGACGCCCTTTTTGTCTCTGGATGCACCGGTGAATGAATCTTTCTCGATGCCGAAGAGCTCCGACTCCATGAGGGTCGCTTCGCCGTTGTAGCTGGCGCAGTTAACAGCTCTAAATGGATACCTGTTACCTTCGTGCAAAGAGCGAGCGATTTTCTCTTTTCCGGTTCCGGACTCTCCAAGAATAAGGACAGTGCTTGGTTCGGAACGATATTTCTTCACCAATCGCGCGACTGACGCCAATTGACTGGATGATCCGACAAGACCAATCGACTCAATTTCCTTCTCGCTATCATTCAGAGTAAGAGTACCGCTAACTCGTTGGTTATCGCGGTAGCGATCAGACCATTTTTTTACGATCTCAAGAAACTGACTTTCGGTTGTGCCTTTATTTACAAATTCGACTGCTCCGGCCTTCCAGCTGTTCGCGATTGCATCTCGAGACAGGTCGTTTGAATAGATGATGATGAACTGCTCGGGTTTCGCGGCGAGGATTTCCTTTGCGACCTCGGAACCGGCTTGTCGATCCAGAACGTAATCTAAGACAACTAATGAGTACTGATTCTTGGGGTCGGCAATAAGGCGATGAGCCTTTTGTCCAGACTCGGCGGTGTCCACCACATATCCGGCCTTCTCAAGGAACTGCTTCGTCAGTTCCAGAAAAAGCGCGTGGTCATCAACTAAAAGTAATCGGGGGGACATCTAAACTCCTTCGAGCGAAATACCTTCTGGCATTCGCGAAGGGCGTATAGAGCAAGGACCGTTCCACAGCGCGTCATGAGCGGCAGCAGCGAAGGCCAAGTCCCTGAAATAAAAAGAGGATCATTTGAAAAGTTAGACTGCCGGCAGACGTTTTTTCGTGCGAAAAAGGCGCTTCTTACTGTCCCGTGTGGGACGGTTGGGACAATTTAATAAGGTCGGCCAGCTAATAAGCGCCGGATACTACTCCGATTTTACTGCCTCTGGGTGGTGCGGCTGAGTGGGACAATTAATGCACCCAAAAGTGCCGGAATCCGGCATAACCCTGCCTTTTGGAAGGTGTTTTCTCCTACTGTTCCAGGTGAAACAGTAAGGCGAAAACCTACCTTCAACTGTCCCACCGTTTCAGTATCTCAACTCCAGAACAGAATCTAACTTCTGCATTTGCTTATCGATACTCGAAATAAATGTTTCTCACGGAACAGTAGCAAAACAAATTTCTGTGCTCACCACTTTCCAAAGATGAACAACATCACTTTGTTACCCACGCCGTGCCAACTGGCACGAGAAGTGAATTGTCGCTCCTCCAAATCAACACGGAACTGGAGGTTCAATGGAAAAGTTTCTGTATCAGGAACTCAAATTCACTTTCTTCGATTGGTGCTCACTTCTGAGTCTCAACGAATGCGTATCTAACCCTGAATTGATCGCGGCGATTGAGCGTGTCGAGCGCCTGCTGATTGCCGCCGCGGAGTAACCCATGACGAAAGGTAAAAACATGTTCGAAGCAGTGGAAATACACGTGGAGCGAATGCTCGCGAAATGTTCAGACCAAGAAAAAACTCAAAACCCTGCCTTGGCCAAACATGAGCGACGAATGCAGAAACTGTTGGACCGACTTCGCAAGGCGACCGTTTTGGAAAAATCAAAAACAGAGAGCACGGAGGCCGCTGATGCCGAAGTTTAAGAATGTAAAACAAAAGTGGAATGACGAAATAAGACGACTTCAAGTGGTTGAGTCGTTGCAAGTTTGTTTCATGGCCGTGGTTTGGATCATGCTTTTTGTTTTGGTGCTGGCGTTGCAAGGCTGCGCTGAAAAACCCAAGCCAGTCCTTCCGGAAACGCTTAAAGATTTGGAGATCAAAGAGCCTACAACGCTCTCTTCCTCGGAATACCTGATTGTGAACCGTCTGATTTTCGCCCGAGGGGGCCGCCTTATAACAAACGGTTTGGATCTAAGAATCGAAGCCAATGAAATCATTTCAGACGATGGAGTAATTGAACCCTTTGGTTCCGACGGCACGGCGCCTGCCGGCCAGCCGGGAGCGGGTGGCGGCAATATTTCCGTCAAGGCAAAGACAGGCCGCGGAACTCTCTTCATCTACGGACGGGGACAAAACGGGGGACCAGGATTCAACGGGCGGCCAGGCGAGATCGGTAAGCCCGGGCAAGATGGGAAAGGCGGCCTATCGACCCACATGCAGGTAGACGCTCTTTGCACCTGTGCCGGCATAGCGAGCAGTTTGCGCGAGCAGCTTAAGGTCGGTTTCCCAATGTCGCTAGTAGCCTACCAACATTGGATTGCGCACAAAATGATTCATCGGTGCTTTTCCGAAACAGGAGACGGCTACCCCGGGAAACAAGGTGGTATCGGCGGTTCCGGCGGAAACGGCGGCAAGGGGGGCGACTCGGCACGGATTGTCGTGGCCATCGAGGACCCGACTTCACTTCAAGTAAAGGCTTATCCCATTCCTGGACAAGGGGGCGCCGGAGGTTCCGGCGGTCCAGGAGGGGATGGGGGACGTGGCGGAGCGCCCGGCAATCACACTCTCGACTGGTTCGAGAATTGCCGGGTGGCCGCTGCCGGACCCAAAGGTGCCTCTGGCGACCGAGGTCTACCTGGCCTCGCGGCAGTTTCTGGAAGCACTCAACCTCTTTGTATGAAGCTTGGCACCACCACTTTCGGTGACTGCGAACAATTCAGTGACAAATAAAAGGAGAAAACAATGAAACAAATCACTCTCAACGGCCTGTCGTTCATCTGCTTGCTCGTTCTCGGAGCATGCACCGTGCCGCAAAAGAATCAACCGAGCACCGCGGAGAATGCGGATGTTCAACGACAGAACCAAAAACTCGAACGAGCCGAACGATCATTTTTCGATCACGGCGGATCATTCAAATAAGAGGAACAAATGACTAATCGAAAAACCTACTTCTTAATGTTTGCGCTCTTCTACCTCGCTTTGCCGGCGATTGGTTATGCAAGCGTTGAATCCACTTTAACTGGCATTCAAACAAGGCTCATCTCAACCGTCTTGCCACTGGCGGCAATTCTCGGACTTGTCTTCGCGGGGCTATCTTTTGTTGCTGGGTCACCGAATGCGAAGGGCAGATTAACCCTTGCGATTATGGGAGCAGTGGTTGGATTCGGCGCACCAAGCATCATGGAATTCATTCGCTCACTCGTTCACTAGGGAAAACAATGCGAGCCACAAGTGTCAGCAAATGCCTGGATCGAAAACTCATCATGTTCGGCTTTGAGGTCTTGGATCTCCTAGCTGTCTTTCTCGTTATTTCGATTCTGAATCTTGTTTTCGGACAAATGCCATTCAAGTGGCTTTTCGTATGGGCACCATCTGTCGCTTTGGCCTGCGTTCTCAGATGGGGGAAACGGGGAAAGCCCGAGAAATACCTGATCCATTGGATCCGCTTTCAAATCAAGCCAGGTGTTTACAGTGCTTTCCCCGAAGTCCCTCATTCTGAACCGGTTCCCCGCTTAATGGAGAAATAAAATGTCAGCTCCACTCGTTGAGAAAATTGAAATTTGGGGCTTCGAAGCCGGTTTTACTATCTTCACGGATGGTTCGCTCGGTTTTGGACTTGAAACCACCGCGTTGGATATCAGCTGCTGGGACGATGGGAAAATTGATTCTATTGGCCCAAGCCTTACTAGCTTTTTGAACGGCCTACCCACAAGAGTAGATCTTCAGTTTGTATTGAACGTCGGCCGCGGAGACGGCTCCAGAATTAAAGAACACTTGGCGCTCGAGGTCAGCGAAGACGCGACTGTTAAGTCACTGACAGAAAATAGAGCCAATCGCTTTCTTCACCTAGAGGAACAAGGACTGGTCCCGAAGCACCGGCTTCAGATCTTTGTCCGACGACCGTTCTCAGACTCCACCAGGCTGAGATCCGGTCTTTTCTCCCAAACCGTGCTCTATCCCACCATTGCGGAAACGACCCTTAAACGAGAGATTTCTTCCACTAACCAGTTGCGGGACGATCTCACCAGACAGCTCACCGCACTTGGACTGGAAGTTAAGCACCTTTCGGATCGTGAAACTGCCTCCTTAGTCTATGCGCAATGGAATCCTGCCCGGGTTATGGATCTTAAAACATATGATCCAGAGGATGTGCGAGGATCACTGCTTTTCACGGATGTCTCCGTATCAGAAAAAGGATTCTCCCTCTCTGATGTAAAGTACCGGGTCTTGTCCCTCAAAACGCTGCCGGACCAGACCTTTTCGGCAATGGCGAAAGCGCTAGGCACTTTGCCATTCGACTCGCAGCTATTCCTCACTGTGCATGTGCCGGACCAGCAGAAGGAACTTGAAAGCCTCCAAACAAGCCGTCGCCTCGCATTTTCGATGGCCCGTGGCAAACAGACTGGCGTCTCCGATATCGAGAGCGAGGCGAAGTTTCGCGATTTGGAAGAACTCGTGGGCGAGATGATTGCTCAAGGTGAACGGGTCTTTCATGTGAGTTTGAATATTGTTCTTAGGGGGAAGTCAGATGAGGAGCTTCACGATCGCGTGACGCAGGCGCTGACAACTGTACGGGAGCTCGGGGGAGCTGAGGGGATGGAAGAGACACTCGCGGCATTCGATGTGTTCTGCGAGCTCTCCATTCCCCATGCAAGGAGTAAGGAGCGGCAGAAACGAATCAAGACGTCCAATCTGATCGACTTTCTGCCGCTCTATGGCCCTTGGGAAGGTCACAAAGACCCGCGAATCCTCCTTAGGTCCATTCAGGGCGATTTAGTTGGAATCGATCCGTTCGCCAAGGAACTAACTAATTACAACCAGATGATCACTGGCGGTTCGGGTAGCGGCAAAAGCTTCATGACAAATCTTTGCCTGCTTCAAATGCTCAAGGAGAATCCTCGGATTTTCATCGTGGACATCGGTGGTTCCTATAAGAAGCTGTGTGAAAACCTCTCCGGACAGTACATTCCGTTTCACCTCAATACGGGCATTTCTTTAAACCCGTTCGATCTGAATCCAGGGGAAACTCTGCCTTCCAGTCAGAAGATAAAGTTCCTCGTCGGTCTTGTGGAGATGATGACCAAGGAAGATGAGATGGCGCACATAGGCAAATTGGAACGCGCCGAGATAGAAGAAGCAATTCAGAAAGTCTACGAGACGGTCAAATCACCGAGATTGTCGGACCTAAAGGACCTTCTACTTAAACATTCTGAAACTCAGATCCGCAGATTCGGTCGAATCATGGCCCCCTGGTGCGGCGAAACTCCATACGGAAAGGTGGTGGACCGGGTAACCACCATTGAACTGACTCGTTCTGTTGTCTGCTTCGATCTCAAGGGTTTGGAGATCTATCCGGATCTTCAGGCCGTCTGTCTGTACCTCATTACCGATTATGTGTGGCGTGAGGTTCAATTGGAACGAGGACGAATGAAGTTCCTCGTACTGGATGAGTGCTGGAAGCTTTTGGAAAGCGCTTCCGGCGCGTCGTTCATCGGTGAGGTATTTCGAACATTCCGCAAATACTATGCGGGAGCGATAGCTATCTCGCAAAATATCGATGACTTCGCAAAAAGCAAAGTGGCATCGGCTATTCTCCCAAATACCTCTATAAAATGGGTTTTGAGCCAACGGGGAGCGGATACCGGTCGATTAAAAGACGTCCTACAGCTCAATGATAACGAGCTGTCCTGGATTGCCCACCTTCACCAGGAACGTGGGGTCTACTCTCAAGCATTCCTTATGGCTGGAGAACAGCATGCGGTTGTCGCTATCGAGCCCACTCCTTTGGAGTACTGGATTGCGACGACCGATCCTCGAGATCTGGCTAAGTTCGAAGAAATACAAAAGCAGTCCCCCGATTTTTCTCAACTCGAAGTCTTAACCTTACTTTCTGAACAATTCCCCAGGGGAGTTGTTGCGAGGTGAATATGAATAAGAAAATTGGGGTGATTTTATTAATCGCCTTCTGCCTGGCAGGGAACCCACGTCAAGCCAGAGCCGATTTATTCGGTGGCGATGTGGCGGTTCTTTCTCAAATTTTAGTGCAGGCAATCATGCAACTGGCAAAGCTGCGGGAGTTGCTTAACAGCGCCACCGGACAGCTAGATCTGCTGAAGCAAATAAATCAGGGAATCAACGACTCACTCAACCTGCTGAAAACCATCGACCCCAATCTTGATCCGGGAATCTACAAGGATTGGGCAAATGTGAACGATTCGCTTCGAAAACTGACCGATATCTACGGCGTGGTTCCCGATTCTCCTGAATCCAGGGTTCAAAAAGATACTGACCAAGGCATTGCGGAAGCAGTGACCTTCAACAACTCGTTTTACAAATTCAGCGAAGCCTACGATGTCGTCGGCCAACGCATTAAAGATGCCTCCCACTCTGTGTCACCTGGAGGTGCGCAAAAAATGACTGCGCAGGCTTTGGGCGTTGTTATCCAGATTCTCAACCAGAATCTTCGAGCGCAATCCACTGGACTCAAGCTTCAGGCGCAGCAGTTGGCTTTGGAAAACCGGAAAGAAAAGGCGGAAACAAAACAGTTTGTGGAAAACACCGAGAACCTACGCGCCACGATGAAGGCAGAGAAGGTTCGCTTCGATTTACCGAGGTTTTAGATGCTTGATTTAGCCTGGATATCCAAGGAGGCAGTTCAGATTCATGCTTACTTTGAGTCTTTATTCTATGTGATCGTGACTCTATTTCTGGTCATCGGGGTCCTTATTGAGTATTTCCGCTTACCTTTGGGAATTACTCCCTCAGTGGGCTCACTGGTGGGCCGTGCGTTCATAGCCGCCATTCTTCTGCACACATACCCTGAGATATCGAGCCTCATCGCCGACGTTACAGATGGCGTCTCAAAGCATCTTGGGGAATTTAATCAGTTCAAACTCGTACTGGATCGAATGGGAGAGCGCTTGCACGAGTTTTCCTGGTCGTGGATCTCCGTAAAGGGCAGTCTCATGATGGCGATTTCATTTCTCGCCTTCTTTCTGCTCTATTTTACAGTCCATGTTGCTCAGGCTTTCCTGCTCTACACCTGGACGCTTCTGTATGTTTTCTCCCCCGTTCTGATAGCGCTTTTCGTGCTCCCGCAAACCGCTGGAGCGACTTCAGCTCTATATCGGTCTCTCATTGAGGCGAGCCTTTGGAAGATTGTCTGGGCGGTCTTGGCCACACTTCTTTGGAGCACGGGAGTAAGTGACGTGGCGCAACATGCCAGTCTTCTTTCTTCCATCTGTTTCAACCTGATTCTCGCCGGCTCTGTGGTGCTAACACCGTTCGTGGTCCATGCCCTTGCCGGCAAAGGCGTCTCTTCGATGAACGGCACATTCGGCAGTGTCGCGGTAGGCGGACTTGCAGCATTCACTCCAACAGCCGTGGTGGGCGCTGGGGCGGTGGCCGGGAAGAAGATGTACAACCGCACGCTAAATACGGCTGACTCTTTGACTCGCAAGCATTTCCCCAAAACCAACAAGATGGTTAAAGCCACTCCACGGTTCCGCGTGCCTGAAAAACCACCGGTTTTTGAACAAAAGGATAAGGAGAAAAAGAAATGAAATTCACTGATTTCTGGGCGGAGGTAGTCGCTCAAAACAATGCGCTTAAATGGGGACTTGTCTCGGTGTCTGTCATCTCGATTGCCCTAGCGACTTGTCTGATCTCGGTTGCGACGAAAGAGCCTCTGATTATTGAACGAGGATGCTTCGACAAAGCGCTCAATACCGTCTCAGCAAAGCAGACCGACGAAGAAGTAGAACGATTCGTTCGGGCGGCGCTCCCCAAACGATTTGATACGGATGCATTGGACGCTCCGGTGTTTCTGGCGGCTGACGAATATGCCACTCGGCAAAAGGAAGTGGAAGAGTTCTCCAAGAAGGGGATGTCTCAACGCATAATCGTTAACACCGTCAAAATCAGCGAAAAGTCCGTCGTCGTCGATGCTGACCGCATCCTTTCTATCGGGAAGATCCGCTCGGCCCTGCC
>JANPJT010000068.1:0-8139 GCA_031425635.1 Pseudomonadota bacterium | reverse complement strand
TACTTTTCGACGTTGCGCGACGGGAGACGCCAATTGGACTTGGGCATGCATTCCAAAAAAGACCTTTTTCAACAGTCCGGGCCGAAAAGTAGCTAGGTACCTACGATCCGTCACTTAAAGGCGGAAACGGTGACGTGAGTCTTGGTCGTAGCGCTTGCCTTTTTCCGGATTTCGAATGGATTTTTCGAGTCCGGTTCAGAGGGAAGGTTTAGCAGGGGCAAATCTTTAGTGCGGGTGAGATACACCGCCGCTGCTCCCCACGCCAGCGCTTTTCCAGTGGCCTCTTTGGCGGCAGCTCTCACGGCGCGCTCGTGCGATGTCTTTTTTAAATTCGCGTCGCTCTCGGGTTCCAACACCCAACCAGCCGTAAACTTCACCGCGGAGAATTCCGGCGAAGCCTTTATCGCGTCGAACAAAATCGCTAGAACGCGTTCCGACTGGCTTTCGATCACGACGAGATTTTGATCCTCGGGTACTGAGCTGGTAATCTCCGGCCCTTTTTTTTGTCCTGATAAAGGATAGTGCTTCACGAGGTAAACGCCAGCCGGTTGAGCTTTTAAATGGTCACGAATAAAAGTGTCCAGACGCTCAACCGTGGCCTCTCGATCGTCATCGGACTTTCCCTCGATGGAAAACCGGATTCTGCCGTAATCGTACCAAGCTTCGGCAATGCCCACGCCATCCCCTTGAAATTCCTTAGATTCCGCAAACCCGAATAGTGGCACAGCTTGGATCGCAACGCTCAACAAGAACAACTTCCACATAAGAGTCCTCCGTACTTCGGGGGCTTTAGCACAAAGGGGCTGTAAAAGGGTACATTTCTGAAATCAAATAGCCAGTGCGACGCCAGGTCGATTGAAGGAACGGTTCGATGCCTTCGCTGCGCCGTTCTTTAACGACCGAAATTGACAGGATGTGCGCGACTCCGTAAACGCCCGCTATGGACCGTCAACGACGGTAACCCAAAGCAATTAGTGGAGGGGCGCTACCGGGCCCAACCTCGACTGATGCCGCCGCATTCATGCAGCAATAAGCCACGGAACTAAAGCCGGTTCCCTAGCAAGATGCTGGAACGGTGTATCCGGGCCTAGGCCACACCCGCTTCCTATTCGGCCCGGACTGTTGAATAACCTCTATTTTTCGGCGTTGCGTGGCGGGAGAGGCCCATTGGACGTGGGCATGTATTCCAAAAATGACCTTTTTCAACAGTCCGGGCCGAAAAGTGAATGGGCACCCCAAACCAACTAGCTGATTCCAACATTCAGCGCGTACCCCAAAGCGAAAGTGCACACACCGGAGAAGGCGCCGAGTAAGAGCATTCGAAGCGCTCCCCAAAAAGCCGATCGCCCCGTAAACAGGCTGACGCTAGCGCCAATTCCGAGAAGGCTTAGAGCGGTCAAGAAAACTGAAACCACGAGCGGGGACTCCATGAAAGTGAATAGGTAAGGAGAAACGGGAACAAAAGCGCCCACCACAAAAGACAAGAAAGACGAACCAGCAGCTAGGGGTGCTGACCCTAAATCGTCGGGATCAACCCCCAGTTCCTCACGGGCTAGCGTTTGCAAAGCCCGGGCTGGATCGGCGATAAGGGCTTTACCCGTTCGCTCAGCGTCGGCTTTTGACAAACCGCGCGCCTCGAAAATAAGCGCGAGCTCTTTGGCTTCCTCTTCGGGGTAGAGTTGCAGTTCTTCTTTCTCAAGCGCGATTTGCTTTTCGAAGAACTCTCTTTGCGACTTTACCGAAATATATTCCCCACAGGCCATGGAAAATGCCCCGCCGGCCATACCGGCAAGCCCCGTAAATAGAATGGTCCGGTGGTCAAGGGACGCCCCCGCAGCGCCAAGGACTAAACTCGCGTTGGATACGAGGCCGTCATTGACTCCAAAGACGGAAGCCCGCAGCCAGCCTCCCGCACCGAGCCCATGGTGTCGAGAGCCTACTTGAGAAACTTCGTTCGGCATCGCGTGGGACGTGATTTGAGGCAGGTACACCGACATGCCTCGCACTTTCATTGCGGAAAGAATCCCTCGTAGATTGCGTGGCCCGAAAACTCGGATCAAAAGGCTCGTGGCGTACACGCGCAGGGGGATTTTGAAGTGCGTTGGCGAGAGGCCCGGCGTGAATTTGGCTTCCCAGATAGCCGCTTGGTTTTCTGCTTCCTCGCCCAAGCGCTCAAAAAGATGCTTTCGCTCGGGGTTTGATTCGTGTTGGGAAAGCACTCGGTACAAAAAAGCCGACTGCTTCTCGCTATTCCAATTTTTTGTAGGATCCATTTTCTCTGGTGCTCAATATAGCACACACCCACAAAAAAAAGCCCGAGACGAGCGGCCCCTTTCCAGCAGGTCACGTGGAGCGGCGCTCTTTTTCCTAAATGCGGGTTGTCTAGCGTTTCTGGTTTTTAAGAGCGGCAGCCAGGCAACCGGCATCGCGGTTGGCGGATCCGGCTCCCGGTCACGGCCCCGGGCAGTTGCGGGAGAGCTTGTAGACGCTCGCGGCCAAGTGATCCAGCGTGTCACATTCGCCCGCCTGACCTCGATGAACTCACTGACAGTTTAGCTCGACATCTCTACAAACTCTGCAAGGCGCTGGAATAGCCGCCTGGACCGCCGACGCTAACGGGAAAGAATCGGGGAACTGCGCCGAGCATGCCGCGTGGCCCTCGTAGCGTACCGCCCTGCGCAACCGAGATGGATTCTGAGACGGCTCTTTGAACTGCTGTATTGCGCAAACAAACCGGTTAGGGTCCCTGGGGCTACTGGTTCATGTAAACAAGCAAACTTTCAATAAACCCACTTTTGGAAAGCGCGAGCCATTCCACGAGGGTCGATTCTAACGGTCTTGGAATGAGCTCACGCCGGAAGCGGGCTTTAAAAAAGCCAGAGAAAATAGCCCAGCCAAATTCGTGTGTGCCCACTTGGAGCGGGTACGCTTGGTAATAGCCATACAGCGCGGTCGCAAACTCGTGGAGGTATTCCTCTGGGTTCGAACCCTGGCAGTCCCTCAAGTTCTCAAGCCGAATAGTAATGTCGCTTAAAATGCGCGCGCTATTTGCTGGTGACGCCCTCAACAAATAAGTAAGGCCTTCGGGAGCACTTTGGTGAAAAATAAAGCAACCCGCTAGCAGATCTTGGCCGCTCAACGTCCGATAATAGGTGCAGCGTACTTTTTTGATATCGGCGACCCAGCCTTCGGTGGTTCGAGGCTCGGACTCCGGATCGAAATTCGCAAGCTGGCTCTGGCTTTCAATGAGCCTCGGGATAAGCGCTTCTTGGACTTGCGCGGTTGGCGCAATCGCACGCCTCTGGGTTTGGGCCAAGTCCCAGCTGAGGACTTCGGCGAGCATTTCTTTATTTCTCTTCCGACCAAAGAGGGGCACGTTTTGGGGGATGCCCGTTAGCTTCGCCCAGGCGGCGCTTAAGCTAGGGGCCGCGATGAAGGCTGACCGCAGGTTTGTTTTCGATTCCATGGCGAGAAATGCTTTTTCTTGCGCAATCAAAAGTTCCCGCCGAAACCAATCCTCGGAAGACAAAAGCCGGCTCGGAACATGGGTGATTGAAAGGGGGTTATGGGCCGCCAGCCAACTCGTACACGATCTAAAAATTCCATTCGCGTTGGCCTGCGCCGCAAAAAGCGCGACTAAGAAAAATGCGTAAAAAGAAACCGTAGCAGCCCCCTCTTGTTCGGATCTTCGTCATATCGGAACCTTCTAGACGGATGCAAGGCGATCCTTCAGTATCAGTCGCTATGAGTGAATTTAGATGGTTGGGAAAATCGGATGATGGCGACACCGTTACCCTAAAGCGGTACTTGGGCGAGTTTACCCCACCCGCCTATGCCACGAAAGAATGGGAGCAAAGCCATTCGGGTCTCGTTCGCACAGGGGCTGTTTTAGATGTGGAAACCACGGGGCGAGATTCCCAAACCGATAAAATCATTGAAATAGGCATTCGGCTTTTTCGCTTCCACAAGGAGACCGGCGAAGTCCTGTTTAGAGACGATGGCTACGGTGAATTAGAGGACCCTGGCGCCCCCCTTCGACCGGAAATTATTCGAATCACGGGGATTACGGACGAAGTCCTGAAAGGCAAGTGGATTGACTGGTCGGAAGTCTCGGCGCGCTTGGAAAAAGCCCAAATCATCCTCGCCCACAACGCTTCGTTTGATCGTGGGTTTGTGGATCGAAAAGTGCCGCTCTCCCCTACCAAAGTCTGGGGGTGCTCGTTTAAGCAAATTGATTGGACCTCCAAGGGATTCCCTAGCCAGAAGCTTGAGATCTTAGCCATTTACCATGGCTTTTTTTCTACTGCGCACCGAGCGCTGGCCGACGCCGACGCGCTCCTCCATTTGCTTGCCATGCCCGATCCTCAGGGCGGCCAACCCTACTTAAAAGAGCTTTTGGAGAATGCCCGCCGGAAACAAGCGGTTGTTTCGGCCACGTATTCTCCTTTTGAAACGAAAGGCCTGCTCAAAGGCAGAAACTACCAGTGGGACAGCGAGAAGCGTGTTTGGTCGAAAATGGTTTTCTTGGAAGAAGTCGAAGCCGAGAAGGAATGGCTCGCGGAAAATGTTTACTCCGGCCGTTTTCGAGGGGAAATCCGAGAGTTGGAACTCGTTGATAATTTCAAGTCTTAGGGCATGTTGCGGGAAAGAGCACCCTAAAGTCGCATAGCCTCACGGTGCTCGCGTTACCTGACCGGCAGAATACTGACAGGAAGCCCCCAAATTCGGCCCCCACCCATTTTGAAAACCGTTTAGCATGCTTTAACAGAACCTCTCTTTCCCAAACTCCAAAAAAATAAAACAAAGAACCTGAGCGTAAGTAAAACCGAACAAGTCCCCAAACAAAAAGCGGCAGCGGGAACGCACTCAAGGCAAAGCCTAGGCAGAACGACAAAGAGCAAAGTCCACCTGAGGAGATCAAACACCCGCCACCTCGGACGTACGAGCGGGGCGTACACCGGTGGGGCCACCTAAGTGCCGAGGCAAAAGACACAGGTTCGAACGATAGTGAGCAGCCCAATCCCACTGATCGAGTCCCTGATTTTATTCAGCCCCGAACCCAAGATCCGAGACGGTTGCGAGTTCACTTGCCTTGAGGTGAAACTCTAAACATCGAGGATAGAATGCTACAAACTTTAGGGAGCGCGCACCACATTATTCTTGACCGGTTTTGTCGATGTAAAATCTCGAAGTCTCGGATCCCTAGTCGTTTCCCACCCTGGCGCGAATTAAGGCCCCGCAGGTTTCAAAACAGAAGCACACTGCCCGCATCGGTCCAAAGCGCCTTTTGGTGCAAGCCGGAAGGCTTTACGCGCTCCAAAAAAGACGGGTGTAGGGTCTTTATCTAAGGAGACCCGAAATGCTTTCACACCTAGCTCTTCACGATAAGGCCCTGGTTCTTTCAAAAAAATACTTAGAAACAGAGACCCTACTTTTGGAGCTCCTAGGCCAGATAGACGAGCAAAGAGTCTATCTGCAGCTCGGGTACGCTTCCCTCTATGTGTACTGCTTAAAAGCGCTGGGCTTAAGCGAAAGCCAAAGCTACACAATGGCGGCTGTGAGCCGAAAATGCCGCGAAGTACCGGAACTGAAGGAAGCCATCGAAACCGGGAAGCTCACGGTTTCCAAAGCGAAGAGAATCCTTCCTGCGTTGCAGGGAGAGTGCCAGGCTAGCGATTGGATAGAAAAGGCAGCGACTTTACCTCAGCGGCAAGTGGAGCAGGAAGTGGCTCAGAGAAACCCTGAAAAAGTCTTTCGGGAGAGGGTTCGGCCGGTGACTGTGAGCCAAGTGGAGCTTCGGTGTGCTGTCTCCTTTGAGCTTGAAAAGAAGATTGAACGGGCTAGGCAGGTGCTTTCACAGGAAAAGGGTAAGAACGTTTCGTTCTCTGAGTTGATTGAGGCCATGGCGGAGGTTTTTCTGGAGAAAAGAGACCCGATTGAAAAAGCGAAGCGTGCGAAGGATCGAGAGCTAAAGAAAACCCAGCTTTCACCTCGAGGCAGGCCTAGCGAAAAGGTTCCGGAGCTACCCAATGGGCCTTTAAAGTTAGCCGTACCTGCTGCCCGCACCGGCTCAAGGCAGGGGCCTGATCGATTCATCCCCTCCAAAGTTAAGCACGCCGTTCAGCTTCGGGACTCTGGGCGTTGTCGGCACTTGCTTCCAGAAGGAGATCGCTGCGAAAGCCGGCAGTTCTTACATTTTCACCACGTTGTCCATTTTGAAGACGGCGGGGCTTCTACTTTGGAGAACTTGATTCTGCTTTGTTCGAACCACCACCGGCGGGTGCATGCTTTGGGTGGGTGAAGTCTTTCGGATCTTGGCTTTGGGGGATAGATAAAATCAGCGACTCGATCAGTGGGATGGGGATGCTCACTGTTGTTCGAACCGGTGTCTTTTGCCTCGGCACTTAGGTGGCCCCACCCGGGTACGTCCCGATCGTACGTCCGTGGTGGTGGGTGTTTGATCTCCTCAAGTGGACTTTGCTCTTTGTCGTTCTGCCTAGACTTTGCCTTGAGTGCTTGCCCGCTGCTGCGTTTTGTTTGGGGACTTGACCGTTCTTACTTACGCTCTTGTTCTCTTTTTTATTTTTTAGGGTTTGGGAAAGGGAAGATTGAGGGGCATCGTGTTGTATCGGCCTGTGCGGGCTGCCCTGTGTTTTACCTCAGGGTTTACGTGTCGAAGTGCGCTTCTATCAAAAGTTCTTCCCAGTCACTCGGGGTAGGGAGAATTCCCTTAAGCATTTTTTCAATATAGGAAGTCAATGCCCTCAGGCTTACCACTAGGAGGTTCCAAAATAAACCGGGGAGAACGCGTTCCACTTTGCCTTCCGAGGCAGCGAATGCAGGTTACCAGCCGACCTCTTCCTGCTAAGGTTCCTCACAATGCCGAAGTCCGCTAAACGTATTGCCCTTGTTCTCATTGCGTCGGTTTGGACCTTGTGCCTATCGGTTTGCGTGCTTGCTGCGGCACTTTTGGTTTCACGTAAGGTCGGCCATCGGTTGCACCGGCTCTGGGGCCGGGGAATCTGCCTGATTTACGGTATCCGGTTAGACATTCTGCATGCTATTCAAGTCCCTCCCTTGGGCGGTGCCGTGCTCATTGCAAACCACCAAAGCATGTTTGATATCCCGCTCCTTGCCTGCTTGCCGGTCGATTTTAAATGGGTTTCGAAACAGGAAGTCCGTCGAATCCCCCTGCTTGGCTGGGGAATGCGTGCGATGGGCTGTTTTTTTGTCACTCGAAGGGACTCGAATACAGATCTCAACGTGCTTAAGTCGGTAGAAGAGGGATTGGCGGGGGGAAGTAGAGTCCTCTTTTTCCCGGAAGGGACCCGCTCAAAGGACGGGCAGCTGAAGGCTTTTAAAAAAGGCGCTTTCCGGGTGAGCCAACAAACCTCCACCCCCGTGTGCCCGATAGCCATTGCGGGGAGCTTTGAGCTCGTCCGAGAAAACCCCCTGCCCTGCAGGCGCGGCTTTGTCGTCTCCCTTCGAGTGGGGGCGCCCTTGCTCCCTGCCCCCGGAGAGCCGCTCAACGCTTTTATCGAAAGGGGTCGAAAAGAGTTGGTGCGACTCCTGGAGGAATCTCCCACATCATAGTATGGTGGCTAACATGATTGGAATCGCAAAGAAAATTTTTGGAAGCGCTAACGACCGGGAAGTGAAACGGCTTCAGCCCATGGTCCAGAGAATCAACGCTCTGGAAGGCTCGATTGCCTCGCTCAGACCGGAGCAGCTGGTTGCGAAAACAGCCGAGTTCCGGGAGCGGGTTGGCAGAGGCGAATCCTTGGATGCGCTTTTACCCGAAGCTTTCGCGGTGTGCCGGGAAATGTCGAAGCGGGTCCTCAAAATGCGGCACTTTGACGTCCAGCTCATTGGAGGCATGGTCCTGCACTCGGGCAAAGTTGCGGAAATGAAAACGGGCGAAGGAAAAACGCTCGTCGCTACCCTCCCTGTCTACTTGAACGCCCTTGCCGGCAAGGGCGTCCATGTGGTGACCGTCAATGACTACTTGGCGCGCCGGGACTCCGAATGGATGGGTCAGCTTTATAACGCACTAGGACTCAGCACAGGAGTGATCGTGCACGGTCTGAACGACTCCCAACGTCGCCAAAACTACGCGGCGGACGTGACCTACGGAACCAA
>JANPJT010000067.1:0-2372 GCA_031425635.1 Pseudomonadota bacterium | reverse complement strand
ACCGTTTCTCTAACAAGGTGTCGCCTAGGGCTAGGGTGAGAAAATAGTCACCGCCTCGCAACGGGATTTCAGGGATCAGTAAGTCGATAACCCCCTTTTCTCCCGCCCGTAGCCCGGTTTTCGATACGCTTTTTTTAACCGATGTGACGCACTCTCCGCTCGAGAGAGAGTGGATGCCGAGATAAATTCCGAGTGTAGGAATATTCTGGAGCACATCGAAATCCACTCGAAGCCGGAAGTCTTCGCCCTGTTTGAAAGTCCACTGCGCCGAAGCGTTCGACCCTGTGGCGGCCACTGAAGAAACGCGCGCGTTTCCGTTTCCTAGCAGGAGCCTTCGAGACAGCCCTTCCGACGCGAGGTTTCGAGGCGTCTGCAGCAGCTGGTTGTAGTCCGAGAGGACGATCTCGGTGGGGCCGTCGAGTTTGATTGTGCCTTTATCGATGAGGATCACGCGGCTACAAATGCTCCGGATTGCCGCGAGGCTATGGCTCACAAAAAGAACCGTTCGGTTCTTTGCCCCGGCGCTTTCCATTTTGCCGAGGCATTTTTTCTGAAACGCGCCGTCGCCTACGGCGAGGACTTCGTCGACTAAAAGAATGTCTGGTTCTAAGTGCGCTGCAACCGCAAAAGCCAGCCGAATGTACATGCCGCTGGAATAGCGTTTTACCGGCGTATCCAAGAAACGCTCCACTTCGGAAAAAGCCACAATTTCATCGAGCTTTGAGTGGATTTGCCGCTTGGTCATTCCCAAAATCGCGCCGTTTAGAAAAATATTCTCTCGGCCGGTGAGTTCCGGGTGAAAACCCGTCCCCACTTCGAGGAGGCTGGCAAGCGAGCCTCGGATTTCCACGCGGCCCCGGGTGGGCAAAGTGATGCGGCTTAGGATTTTGAGCAGGGTTGACTTGCCGTTCCCGTTGCGTCCAATGACTCCCACAATTTCCCCGGGCTGGACGCGGAGGCTCACCCCGTTGAGAGCACAAATTTTTTCTGGTTCGTGGGCCACTCGCCGGGGGTTAAAAAGCCGCTCCCTAAAGTTCGAAAGGGCGGCACCCAAAGTGGACTCATTTGAGTTTCCGAGCGTGTACTCTTTGAACAGGTTTTCTATTCGAATGGCGCTTTCCATGAGGCCCCATTGTAACAGAAGTCGCAGCCGCTTGGAAAAACGGACAGACTGTTTGGATGGGGCAAGCAACGCAAAGCGGCTTACGGGCTTTGCAGGAGCGCCTTCCGTGGTGGATGAGAAGCCCATTCACCGATCCCCAATTTTCGGGGGGCAGAAGATCCTTTAAGTCGGCTTCAATTTTCACTGGGTCCTCGCGGTGAGTCCATCCAAGGCGAATGGCCACTCGTTTCACATGGGTGTCTACTGCGATTGCCGGAAGTCCGAACGCTTGGTTTAAAACCACGCTCGCCGTTTTGCGCCCCACCCCTCGCAAACTCACTAAGCCTTCCATGGTCTCCGGCACTTTGCCATGGAAGTCACGCTGAATGGATGTCGCCATTTCTTTGAGCGCCAGCGCTTTCATTCGGTAAAAGCCGCACGGGTGGACCAGCTTTTCTAGCTCCGCCGTTTCCGCGGCTGCCATGGCGCTGGGAGTAGGGAACTTTGCAAAAAGCGCGGGAGTGGTTTGGTTGACCCGCTCGTCGGTGCACTGGGCGCTTAAGATGACTGCCGCAAGCAGTTGGAAGGGGCCGTCGAACGTGAGCTCCGTGGAATGGTTTGGGTAAAGGAGCGACAGCCTTGTGATCGTGTCTAGGACTTCTTCGGGGCGCGGTTTCTTCTTCTTAGGCATCGGCGTTTTATGCCCGCCCCCCCGCGCAGATTGCAAGTTGCCAATTTTTCGGACTTAGGGCAAGACTCCAGGCTCAGCTTTAATAAGGTGGTTTTTGGAGTGCTCCAGCCGGGTCTTTTCCTCGTTATTCTTTTGTGCTTCCCCGGCACGGCTCTAGCCGGTGAACTTTCCTTTGGCCCTGCGGGGGGCATCACGTACCGAGTCTCCACTTCCGACCCCGATCTCCATGAGTTAAACGCCGAGCAAGTTACTAAATTTGAACACAACCGGGAGCGCGCATTACACGATGCCGTCTGGTTCTTGCACAGCGCCCGCTGGGTGATGGGGGGCGTTTTCTGGGTAGAGAGGGGCGTCGAGTTTGTTGGCAGGGCATCGGGGTTACTGATTAAGCCCGCTCCTCCCGACGAAGCTTTAGCTTCTCTTCTCACCAGAAAGATTGAAGAAATGGCGGTGTCGCTCGATGGGTTTCTGGTCGAGCATGCGCCACTCGTGGCTGAAATGAACCAGTGGGGCCTGCAGTTTTCGCTGGGTGGCATGTACGGGCTCGCAGGCTACCGGTTTGGGAATGGGAGAGGGGTT
>JANPJT010000066.1:0-22145 GCA_031425635.1 Pseudomonadota bacterium | reverse complement strand
GATGCCGGTCGCGTCAATCAGCGTGCCAGCTACCATGTAGTGACTTCGCAAACGCTCAGCGGCGATAAGCTCCCAAGGGTTGTGCTTGCTGCCGTAGTCGAAAGACACTGTTTCGACTTCGCTGCTTGCACGATGTTCAAGGTAAGAGGCGAGCAAGACAGCAGAGTCTAGCCCTCCGCTTAAAAAAACGCCGACGGGTACATCGGAAAGCAGCTGCCTTTCGACGGCAATGCTTAGTCGAGCCTTCAGCGTCGCTTGCACCGTGCCCTCGGAATCGGCGGGATCGAATGCCTGAGAGGATAGTCCCCCAAACCACTGGGGTTCGCTTAGCGCGCCATTTTTCCATACCAAAGCGCACCCAGGCTGGAGTTTTCGCACGCTTTCTAAGATGGTGGTAGGCGCATCTGCATAGTCCACAAAGAAGTAGGACGCCAAACCTCTCCAATCGGGTGCGCGGGAAACCCAGGGGACAGCGAGGAGTGCATCCAGCTGGGACGCAAAAGCAAATTCCCCCTTTGGTCCCTGTGAGTAATACAGAGGTTTAATCCCGCAAGCGTCTCTCGCGAGCGTAAGCGTTTTGTTTTCGTTGTCCCAGATTGCAAACGCAAACATTCCGTTTAGCTGTTTGAAACCCGTGACCCCTTCCTCTTCGTAGAGGTGCACAATGGTTTCCGTGTCCGATTGGGTTCGAAAAGAATGGCCTAAGCTCTCCAATGTTTTTCGGAGCGAGGGAAAGTTGTAGATTTCCCCGTTGAACGTGATCTGGATCTCCCCGGTCTCATTGCCCAGCGGCTGTTGGCCGCTTACCAGGTCGATGATAGCAAGCCGCTGATGCCCCATCGCAACATCGAAATCTTCGGTCCGAAAGGTTGCTTGCCCGGTGCCGTCGGGGCCTCGTCGGCGAATGGTTTTTAGCATTTTGTCGAGAAGAGGGCGGGCCGGGGCCACGCCGGGGGTTCGTCTTGAAATGATTCCAGCAATGCCGCACATAGGAATGGTAACGCTACCTGAGCAGGGGGCCGACGGCTATGAGGGAGTAGCAAAGGCTTCCGCGCAGCCTTCGAGTAAACCCATAAGTAATGGCAATTCTTAAATTTTCTTTTGAGTGGTGCAACGGAACCATTCATTAAACCTGAGCGCCGTGCGTTAGGTGAGGCAAAAGTGGCTCCTACCGCACCTTAGCGCTTCAGCTGCCTTGGTTTTCTGTCGATTGTTATGCGTAATGGAATCTCTCACTCTAGAGCGCGTATTGAACTTAGTAACCGCTAAAATTGCGGTTTTAGACTCCGAATTTAAGTATGTGTTCTTAAACGACGCGTTGGCCAAATCACTCTGCGTGCCTAAGGAAACTCTTTTGGGCTCGGTCCTGGGCAAACGCAATCACCCAAACTCGGAGGCGCTCCGAGCTAAGTTGAAAGAGCTCGTGCAAAACGAAACGTCTGCGCTCGAGTTCCGTTTGGACTTTGCCGATCCTACGGGCGCGTTGACCCCTCACCATTGCTACCTAAGCCAATTGCCGCAAGAAAACCAACATAAGTACGTTATCCTTTCGGTGGATGTCACTTATCAGCTGGCGATGGAAGCTCGTCTGGCAAAAAAGCTTAAAACCATCCAAACGCTGGAACAGTATCTTCAGGCGCTTATCAATACGATTCCTGATCCCATCTATGTTAGGGGGTTGAACCAAGAGTGGGTAGATGCCAACGACGCTTTCCTCGCCCTCAGCGGGTTAACAAAGGCGGAGTTAATCTCCCGAAGAGACTTCGACTACTTACCCCCTGAAACAAGGGGGCAAAGCGCTCAAATGGAGGCGCTCATTCTGGCAAACCCAGGCTCCACCGCGCGGATCGAAGAAGAAATCGTTCTGAAAGATGGATCAAAAAGGTATTTTTCAGCCAAACGACAATCCCGCGTACTTCCCGATGGGCGCCAAGTAGTCATCGGTGTGCTGCACGATATAACCGACCAGAAGCGCAAGACCTTGGAAGCCGAACAAGCCACTAAACTGAACCACTTTTCCAGCCGTCTTGAATCGCTCAGTCAAATGGCGAGCAGGATAAGCCACGAAATCAACAACCCCCTCACCATTATTAAACTCACTGCCAATGTCTCTGCAGAGAGAATCAAGAGGGGTCAGTTATTGAATGCCGACCAGATGCTAAAAGCGTTCTCCGATGTGGAGAACGCTTCTGACCGAATCGCTAAGCTGCTCCTGGCAATGCGGGCCATGGCCCAGCATCCGGGAGAAGTTTCTGTGAAATCTTTCGCAGTGGGGCCAGTCATTAAAAAAACACTTCCATTCTGTCTGGAACTCAACCAGCGAAAAGAAGTGAATTTTAAATTTGTGGAAGGTACCAGTGGCGCCCGGCTTGTTACTTCCAATGAAGCAGCATTTTCCCAGGCCCTCATCCACGTTTTGAAAAACGCCTATGAAGCGTTGGCCAGCAAACGCGATGGTAAGGTGGAGCTACGGATCGAAAGTAGCGGATCCTTCGTAGGTGTTTTCATCAAAGACAATGGCGATGGAATTCCAGAGGATATCGTTGGACGCATATTTGAACCTTTCTTCTCAACAAAATTGAGCAGTAAAGGTTTGGGTTTGGGACTAAGTCTGTCTCGGCAGAGTATCCGTGCTACGGGCGGCGATTTGCATTTTAATACAGGTCCGTGGGGAACCGAGTTCGAGATCCGGCTCCCGGCTGCGCGGGAGGCCGTCCATGGAAAATAAATCCTCAGCACAACGTATTCTTGTGATTGAAGACGAAAAAGCGCTTTTGGATTTTTTTGCCTTCGATTTTTCAGGGGCCGGCTATGAAGTGTTTGCAGCGGATAGCGGAGAAGAAGCGCTAGTTCTTCTAAATGAGCACCATATCGATGCAGTTGTTTCCGATGTTCAGTTAGCCGGTAAATCGGGGATCGAAGTGGTAGAAGAAATTAGGACCATGAGAGATCCGAGGAGCCCCGCCTTTATTCTTATTTCCGGAAACTTGCAGTTAAAAGCCGAGGAGTATTTCCACCTTGGTGTGAACGCGTTTTTTCACAAGCCCTTCAATCGTGCTGAGCTTTTGCAGGCTTTGGAGTACTACCTTACTGCGAGGGACGTCCGGTGGAAGCATTCTGAAGATCTGGCTCAAAAAACCACCGGAGGGCTTTCCCTGTCTCTGGACAGCTATTCGGCCGCTGCACAAGAAGGAGTTTTCCGATTGGGGCAAGGCGGTTTCTTTCTTTCACTCAGTGAAAATTTGCCAGAGCCTGGTGACTTTGTATCGTTTGACATCCGTTTTCAGGATACCCCCGGCCGGTCTTGCGAGGGCGTTGGCGAGGTTCGGTGGGTACGTTCTCACAGCACCCCTGAGGGACGTTCCGGAATGGGTGTTGAAATCCGAGGGATGACTGAGAAATCGGTTGCGGTTTTTGAGGCGCTTTTGAATTTGCATAAACCAGTCCCGTTCATTCCAAAAGCATGAAAATCATTGCCTACATTCGTCTCATTATTCTCACTTGCTGCGCCCTGGTGGCGCAGGCGAGCGCGATCGACGTCTCCCGTATGATGGTTGTGAGGTCGCTCGCCCACTCAAGCCCTCGCTGGAAACAAGTGGGCTCCTTGCCTGCGGAAGCGCAGGGGAAACAGCTGATGGCCGAATCGATTGTGTTGCCGCGGGTATCGATTGTCTCTCGCCAATTTCTCGCTCACTTTAGCGGAATACGCTATGGATTGCCCCTGGCCTTCGACAACCAGACGGTCGGGGTAGGAAGCAGCGCCATTGAAGTAGTTCAGTCGGTTTACGATCCCGCAGCGAGTAGCAAAATTCATGCGGCGGATTGGTACCAACAGTACGCGAACGCTCAACAGAAGTCTTTTCAAGCCGATCTGATTTTCCAGGCGTTGAGCTATTACTTGGCCGCCCAACGCGCGCGAAGGCGCTTCATTCAAAGCCGGACTTCACTGGAGCGTGCAGAAGCCATTCGCCGTATTGCGATCGAAAAATTTAGGTCGGGAGCTGGTATCAAACTCGATACGCTTCGTGCCGACGGACTAGTAGCTGCTGAAAAGTTAAAGCAAATGGAGCAGGAAAACCAGTACTTGAAAGCGAAGGAAGATCTGAGTGCGTTGATCGGAGGGTTGCCGAACGACGCTGAAGTGCCTGTACTGGAGGGCACAACGGCCACCATGCCATCGCTGCCGGAGGGGTGGATGAAAAGTAAGCCCGATCTTGAAGCACAGCGTTTTGGTCTCCTGGCCGCACAATCGCTCGAACGGGCTATGCGGCGAGAGTCTTGGCCTAAACTTGCTTTCGCTGGAGAGGTGGGGGCAACCGGTGCCGCGTCGGTGTTAGGCATCGGGAATTCTAGTCTAAACTGGACCGTGGGGGTTCAGTTAACGATTCCGCTCTATGACGGCAGATACACGGCCGGAAAGGTCGCGGAAGAGAGCTCGCGCGTATTGAAACTGGAAACCCAGCTGGCACAAACTACCCGAGAGACCGAGGGGCAATGGAAATCCCTTGCTCGGCAGTTTGCCACTGCCGAACAGTCGATTTTAGTGGCAAAAGCGCAAGTGGCGGCAGTGAGCGAAGAGCTTCGGCTCACGACCCAAAAGTTTCAGGCAGGGAGTGCGCCCGCCATCGAGTTACGCAACGCAATCGCCTCGTGTTCATCGGCGCTGGACACCGAAAGCGACGCGGTCTTTTTTCTAGAAGTATTGAAGTTACAAACCTGCCGGTTGAAAGCAGATTTCGCCGAATGCGGAGTCGAAGGAGATAAAGATGGCTAATGTGGTCTCTTTCTCCCGCAAAACGAGAACCGAAAAGGAAGCGGAAGCGTCGAGTTCGTTGCCCAAACCTTCGGTCCGACAAAGTCGATTGAAGCGCCTTCTCTTCTTGCTGCCGCTATTCATTGCTATTCAGTTAACCGCAGCGGGTTACTACTATTGGGAGCACTACCTAAAGTTTGTCGTCCAAACCGACAACGCCCAAGTTTATGCGCCGCTCTCCCCTGTGAATAGCCGCATGATGGGTTTTGTCGACCGAGTGTTCGTCGCAGAGAATGACTATGTCGCGGAAGATACGGTGCTCGCCGAGTTCGAGTCTAGCGATGTTGCCTTGGAAATACGATTAAAGGAAGCTCGCTACAAAAAAGCTGAGGCAGATCTCAAACGAGCAAAGCGCCTACAGCGGTCGGGTGCCGTTTCGATGGCGGATTTCGAGTTAGCGGAAGCTTCCTCGGCGCTTGCCCTTGCGGATTTGGATGGTGCGAAACTAAAACTCTCTTTCAGTAAAGTGCGCGCTCAAGTAAGTGGCAGCATCGGAAAGCGAAATCTGCAGCCAGGGCAGTTTGTGCAGCCAGGACAATCTTTGTTTTGGATCATTCCTGAAGCAAAATCGGTGAGGGTCAAAGCAAACCTCAAAGAAACTCAGATTAGGAAAGTAAAGGCGGGCCAGAAGGTTCGAATGCGGTTTGATGCAAATCCCGGTGTTGATTTTTGGGGTAAAGTTGAAACGGTGCTTCCTGCCAGCGGAGCTGTCTTTAGTCTTTTTCCACCAGAAAACTCGACGGGGCATTTCACTAAAGTGGTGCAAACCATACCCGTACTGATCGAAGTCCAGGCCGGGCCAATCGAAACGTTGCTCCCGGGGATGTCGGCTTTCGTTGAGATTGACACTCGTGAAGAGGCAAGTCCTTGAAAGTCTGGCGCGCGAATACGTTTAGAGCCGCTTGGCGATTTGCCTCCACCGGTTTCACTCGAGATTCTTTTGTTCCTCCTGCCGATTGGAAAATGGGAGTGCGGGACTGGATGGCGGTGCTCACGGCCTCTGCGGGTGCATTCCTGGCGGTCTTGGATATTCAAATCGCCAATGCCTCTTTGCGAGAGATTAGTTCTTCCTTGGGGCTTAGTTTTGTGGAGGGGGGGTGGATTTCAACTGCCTATCTGATCGCAGAGATTGTGGTTATTCCCCTTTCTGCAAGCCTTTCTGGAGCGTTGGGGCTAGGTCGGTGTTTTGTGTTCAATGGCATCGGATTCGTTCTTAGTTCGGTGTGCTGCGGGTTTGCGTGGGACGCTACGAGCATGATCGGTCTGAGAATAGTCCAAGGGCTTTTCGGAGGGATGCTCATCCCGCTCGCATTCCAAACAGTGATTGTCTTTATGCCCCCCAAAGAAAGAGTGGTGGGGCTGAGTCTTTTTGGGCTCACAGTGACGCTCGCCCCTTGTGTGGGGCCGTCTTTTAGCGGGTTTGTAACAGACTCGCTGTCCTGGAGGTTTGCATTTTTTGCGAATTTGATCCCCGGGGCGATCATGATCTACGCCGCAATGAAAGGGTTTCCCAAGACTCGGCCCGATACTGCGAAACTCTTGCGACTTGATTATGTCGGAGCTCTGCTTTTAGGAGCCACGCTCGGAGGCGGAACTTATGTTTTGGAGGAGGGGCCGAAAGTCCAGTGGTTTGCTTCAGCTTCTATCCGGTACTCAGTGCTTGCGGCGGTGTTAGCGTTCGGAGCTTTTTTGTCGTGGGAGTGGCCTAGGAAGGAACGTTTGCTTCGGTTTGAGCTCCTTAAGAAGCGAAACTTTGCGCTCTCTTGCCTCATTTCATTGCTTTCAGCTTCCGCACTGTATGGGGGAATCTTCGCGATTTCGATTTACTTAGGACAGCTGCAAAACTACCGCGCCTCTGAAATTGGTTCGGTCCTGATGTGGGTGGGCCTTCCTCAGCTCGTCGTGATGCCATTCGTTCCTTGGCTGATGAAGCGGGTTGAGCCCCGGGTTTTAATTGGGGTCGGGCTCTTTCTTTTTTGGTGGAGTAATTGGTTGAATGTGAGCGTCAACCCCAGCGTTGGTGGCGCTGAATTCCGCTACTCATTGATTCTGCGCGCCATTGGGCAGCCGCTGTTTCTAGTGCCTCTTTCTTCCATTGGCATGGCGGATATTTTGCCCACCGAAAGCGGCAGTGCTTCGGCGCTCTTCAACGTTTTAAGGAATATCGGGGGGTCCATAGGGATAGCATTAACGGGCACGATGCTCGATCTGAAACGTTTGGCCCACACCAATATGAATCTCTTTCAGCTCGATGCCAGCAATCCCATAGCGGCCGCCAGTCTGAAGTCCGGAGCAATGGCGTTACGGCAAAATGGGCTCGATATTCCGTCCGCAGAACTCAGCGCTGCAGCTTTCTTACAATGGGAAGCTGCGCGGCACGGAACCATTGAAGCCTTCTCGGACGTGTTTTTTATATTGGCGATTCCGGTGATCGCGGCTTTTATACTATCGCTTGCGCTGCGCCCCCCAAAGACGCTACTGGCAAACTCCGAAGTCCATTAACCCACTCTGAAGTGAGAAGAACCGAAGCACCTGAAGCTGGTGAACCCTTTGCTTGTTCGAACGCGCTACCTCCACAATGCCATTTCTATTTCGGTGAAAACGTAACGCGTGAATATCTCACGCATCTTTAACAATAACCGGAAGTTGTCCGTTGTTGCGACTACTGTCGTTGACGGTCCATGACGGGCGAGAAAGGGGGACGATGTCCCACAAAAGCCCACAACCGGTGACGTGTTTTGGCATCGCTCTGACTCTCAAAAAAATCCGTGAGTCATTCATGACAAAAATGGGCATCTAGGCGAAGTACGTCGATTCCTGTATCTTGCGCGACCATAAAGGAGTTTCTGATGTCGCGACTATTTCTGTCTTTTGGCGTTGTTTGCCTTACTTTGTTTTCGGGAGCGGCCCACGGTGCGCGTCTGACTTGCAGCAAGATTGGAAGAGTCGAAACAGGGGATCTCTCGTTGGTAAGAATGGAGAAATGCGATCGAGGAGAAGAAAGCTCGTTCCTTCTGCCGGATAGTTCTCCACAGGGGTCTGATCCTACGGGCAGCCACAAAGCGAACCTCATGTTGCAAACCCTTTTGCACGCTAAGGTCCAACAAGTTCCTGTCACCGTTTATTTCCGTGAGATTCCTGCTTCGATAAGCTCGACCTTTCGCAGAGTGCTTATCAGCGTCGAATTGGAATGACGTTTACCAACATCGCGCGCGAGATGTTGGGGAAAGCTGGTGGACCCGACGCGGATCGAACGCGCTACCTCCACAATGCCATTGTGGCGCTCTCCCAGATGAGCTACGGGCCCGTCATATTGACAGGCGCAATTTCTACCAAAGTTGCTGAGCGTCGGCAATCTGGAATGTTTGGGGTTCCGTCGCCTAGTTCCTCGCCAGAATACGGTCTTTCGCTGCCGAAAACCACGCCTAGGGTATTGGTCTACCGGTTGCATCCTTTGATCCCTAGAATCGGGGGAAATGATGTTTATTCAGCGCGCGGGGCTTGTTCTTGTTTTCATATCCTTTTATGCGAGCTTCTTAGGCGCGGCGCCCAAGGGGAGTTCGGGCGGGCGAAGCCCTCAAGTCCCTCGGGCTCCCGAACAGATCCCAGCACCAGAAAATAAGCATGAGCGCTCGATTCTGGAGGCTCCGCCTGCAAGGGTTCGAAGGACTGAGGGCCGGCCCCAGGCTGGCGAGCTGGCCCCGATTCCCATGTTCCCTGCCCGTGCACTTTCGGCCGATTTGTCTGACCGGGAACGGCAAATCGCGCGCTTGGTCCTTGAACTCTACAACTTAGACCAGGACCGCCAATGCTCGACCTATAAAGCAGAATCTACCGCTAGGCGCATTGTGCGCAACCCGGATAATGCTCGGCAGATTCTGGAGGAGCTCTATGAGCGGATTAGCCGGAAAGAAGAACGCGAATGCAATCCGGAGTATCTACACTCTTTGATGAAAGAAAAATTTGCGCCTCTGAAGGATATTGCTCCGGAGCGGTTCGAAGAACAAAAGGGCTTTACCTTGGAACAATTTCGCTTTGTCGAAGAATCCATCGCCAAAGTGACAGGCCGGCTCGACAACGAATCCCGGCGAGATAGCCCCCTGCAGTCCCCTTTCCATCGCTAAGGCGAGAGCGGTGAGCGGTCCGGATCAGATTTCAGGCTGACACGCGACCTCCTTAAATTGTACCAACGTATAAAAGTTATTGACGTTGTGTACTAAACTGGAAAATGCTCCTTTCCATGCCATTGGCCTCGCACGAAGAAAGGCTTCGCCGCGCGGGCGTGATTGGCACAGGAGGTTTGGGGTAAATGAAAATAAGTATTGGGATTTTAGCGGTATTGTTATCGATCCCTTCGTGGGGCAAAGCCACACCGGTGAAGGAGGACTTTAGCGCAGTAAGCATTTCGCAAAGTTCGCGGATGCAGAAACGGGCTGGAGCGTTCTTAGGTGTCCTGGGCGATCCGTTCCCGACACTCGTCGGGGTGAACCTAGCGTACAATGTTTTTGATTTTCTCAGAGCGACTGCCGGCTTAGGCCAGGTAAGCGCATCGGTTGGCAACTCGAGCGCCTCCGCCACCACGGTAGGGGCTGGCGCTCGCTTCCTCGTTCCTGGTTGGAGCCTCTCTCCAGTCGCGGGGCTTAGCTTAGCTTACGTGGGCTACTCTTCCACTGGGGGAGCATTGTCGGTCGGCGGGTTCGACTCAGGTGGCCTGCACGCCTATGCGAGCCTTGGAATCGACTGGCAAACTGCCAGCGGGTTCAATGTGGGTGCCGGTTACAACCTATCGACGAAGGCAGGCGTGGGCGGGATGCCGTACCTAAACCTCGGCTGGTTTTCCGATTTTATCTAAACCCATTCAAAGCAAAGGAAAGTGCGCTATGAGATCTCTTTGGCTGTGTTTCTTGGGCCTGTGGCTTGCAGCTTGTGCAACCAAAGTGGCGGGGCTGAAACAATCACCCAGTTTTACCTTCGATAATATCGCTCGAGGAAAAATTTCAGTGGGTGGTGTGGCATCGGCGATTTCGTCCGAATCCGAAGGCCACCGAGCTTCTTTAGGCGGAATACTTCGCACTGCACTTCTAGAAGAAAGGAAAGAGTTCACCGTGATTCCGGTGGGCACTGTGGCAAGCAAAATGGGCGCCGATTACCCTAAAGTGCTTCGGGAGCTTCAGGAAGTGGGCAGTTTAAGCGACACTTCTTTGGGTTTGCTCAGAAACAGAATCCGAGACTCCCGGTATATCGCGTTTGCTCGAGTAGAGAACGATGAGGTATCCAAAGATCGCCATGAGACGGCTTCTTCCGACAAGTACGGCAGGCCCGTCGAAGGCACCGAGCGCGTGATTGCCAATGCACAGCGTTCAGTCACTGCTTCTCTCATTGTGTACGATTTGACCAATGGCGAAATGGCTTGGAGCGGAACTGTAACTAAATCGCTTTCTGGATCCAAACAGTACGACAAGGAACGCGAGATTGGGTTGGTCTCGGTCATAAAAGCCATCAAAGGCGATACAGCCGCTCAGTCTCCAGACCAAAAGTACCCGTTCCCGGAAGCGCCCGATTCGAAGAAAGTCCTCGCCAAGGTCTTTGAAGGGTTTGCGGAAAATTTTCCTGAGAAGGACTAGGGTTAGTGAAAATCATGGGAGCGCAAGGAAACTTTGTCGGCGTGGGCGAGTAAAGGGAGTGCTTTCTCGACGATGACATGAGTCACTTGCGCTCCTTTGGTTTTTTGGATTTTACCTTCGCAAAATAAAAAGGACTGTCCCAAAAGGGTTTCTTTGAAAGCATCGAAAACACTTTTCCATACCACGAGGTTCATAAAACCTTCTTCGTCTTCGAGGGTAATAAAAAGCACCCCCGAAGCTGTAGGGGGCATCTGGCGGCAAATCACTAGCCCCGCGACCGAGACCTTTCGAGAAGCGCCCATTTTCTTTACTTCTACCGAGTTAATAGCTTTCTTCCCTTTCAACTCCTCTCGGAAATAAGCCATCGGGTGGGAAACTAGCGAAACGCCCTGAGCCTGGTAATCCTGCGTGAGTGTTTCCCAAGAAGTTTCGGGAGGCAGCGAGACTTTTTCTTCTTCCGCATGGAAAGCAAAGCTCTCTTCAAGGTAAAGCGATTGGATGAGCCAGAAAGCTTCCCGGCGCGATAGCCCGAACGCGTGGAAAGCGCCGGCTCCCGCCAAGAGAAAGAGATCGCGCTTGGTGAGCTTCACAGGCTGCAGTGTTTCAGAGACTGCTTGGATCCATTCTTTGATAGAGGCACCCGAAAGCGTCTGTCTCGATTTCTCGATCGCGAGTCCGACTTCCTTACGAAAGCCACGGACTTCTCTAAAACCAAGCCGCACCTCTTGGGGGTTCACGAGCGTATTATCCCAAAGCGAGAGTGCCGCATCGATCTCCAAGATCTTCACTCCGTGCCGCATCCCATCGTAGATAAGCGAGTGGCTGCTATAAAAACCCATCGGTTGGGAGTTGAGTAAAGCGGTCAGAAAGGCATCGGGGTAATAGTGTTTTAAGTACGCTGTTGCGTAGACCAAAACAGCAAACGAAGCCGCGTGAGATTCCGGGAACCCATACTCTGCAAACCCTTCAATTTGGCTAAAAACATTTTCAGCGTACTCTTTTTCCACTCCGTTTTGTATGAGCCCTTGGCGGAACTTCTCCCCTAGTGGCGTTAAGCGATTGCCCCCGTCTCTCCGCCAGGATCCCATGGCTCTTCGGAGTTCATCGGCTTCCCCAGCGCTAAACCCAGCGACTGCCATAGCCATTTTCATAATCTGTTCTTGGAAAAGAGGCACCCCACAGGTCTTTTTTAAAATAGGTTCCAACAGTGGGTGCGCATAAGTAATCGCCTCCTGTCCCGCACGCCGCTTGAGGTAGGGGTGGACCATATTGCCTTGGATAGGCCCTGGCCGAACGAGCGAAATTTCTATCACGAGGTCATAGAAAGTCCGCGGCTTCAAACGCGGCAGCATATTCATTTGGGCGCGAGACTCGATTTGAAAAACACCTACCGTGTCGGCCAGGCAAACTTGGTCATACACAAGAGGGTCTTCTCTGGGGAGTGTGGCGAGCGTCAGCTCCGTGCGATACATCGTGTGAACGTACTCAAAGCACTTTCTAATCGCAGTCAAAATGCCAAGGCCTAGAATATCCACCCGGACAAAACCTAAAGCGTCTAAGTCATTTTTATCCCATTGAACGATCGTTCTATTGGGCATCGCCGTTTTTTCAATGGGCACGTTTCGGTTCAGAGGGTCTTCACACAGCACAAAACCCCCCACATGCGTGCCCAAATGCCTGGGGAACGCAAGGATAGAGCGAACCATTTCTAAGTACAGCCGCACGGTGTTTTCGGATAAGTGAGGTGCTTTAGCAGATATTTCCAGAAGGCTTACGTCCGATACTTTTCTGCGTTGCGAGAGAGCCTGGAGCTTTTCGATAGTCTCTACTTCGATTTCGAAAACTTTGCCGACTTCGCGCAGCGCAGACTTGCGCCGAAAACAAATGACTTCTGCAGTGATGGCGGCTCGGTGCCTGCCATAGCGGCGGTAAATGTATTGAATAACCTCTTCTCTTCTCTCATGTTCGAAATCGATATCAATGTCGGGAGGTTCATGCCTTTGCCTAGAAATGAAGCGTTCGAAAAGAAGATCTAAGTGCGCTGGGTCAATGGAAGTAATGCCGAGCACATAGCACACCAAGGAATTAGCGGCCGAGCCCCGCCCTTGGCAAAGGATGTTCTGAGCTTTTGCAAATTGGACAATGTCCCAAATGGTCAAAAAATAATCGCTGTATTCTAACTCATGGATAAGCCCTAACTCATGGTGTAGAAGGCGTTCTACCTTATTGCTCAACCGGTCCCCATAACGCTGGCGAGCCCCTTCCCACGCAAGCTTTTCTAAGTAAGTGTTGCCCGTTTCTCCTTTTGGAATCCACTCGGTGGGGTAGCTATAGCGAATTTCGCTCAGTGAAAACTGGCATAAAGAAGCGATATGGGCGCTTTTTTCAACCCATTCTAAGTGATCGGTGAAAAGTTCGACGATATGCGGGATAGGCTTTAAGTACCGCTCGCTATTGGGGAGCAGGTGGAGCCCTCCATTCCTGAGAGTGCGCTGGTTGCGAATGCAGGTGAGAACGTCTTGGAGGGGCTTTTTATCCGGCGTATGGAAAAGGGGCTGATTGCTTGCAACGCAAGGGATCTCGTACTTTCTAGAAAGGCATTCAGCGGACTCAATTCGGGCTTTATCGCTCCCGTCTAGGAACCTACTAACGAGAAAAAGGAGTCTTTCACCCAGGATAGATTTTATTTTCGGTAGTATCGCTTCATTCGCTTTCCAAGCCGGCATTAAAAGAAAAAGATCGTCTGAGTGAGCAAAAACCGTGTTCCACTGTGTCCTTGGGTTATCCCGATCGTCATGGGAGAGAGTCAGCAATTCACAAAGATCGCCGTAGCCTTTGCGGTTTTTGGCTAAAAGCAAAGCACGCGAGCTCTCCACGCAGATTTCTGCCCCCACCACGAGGGGGAGCCCCCCTTTAAGCGCTGCCATATGGGCTCGGGGCGCTCCATAAACGCCGAAAGTATCGGTAATGCCGAGGGCAGAGTACCCTAAGCTCTTCGCGGTACCGATAAGTTCCTCTGGAGTGGAAGCCCCTTCCAAAAAAGAATAATTCGTTTTAGCGGCAAGCTCGGCAAAAGGGACTTCAATCAAACGTGCCATGGATAAACCAAGCTCCTTGCTGTGCTTCTCTATAGACCCAAAGAGATTCCGATCCCCGCTCTGCTCTGAAATACTCTCGGCTCCCCCCTGTTTCCCACCACTCCACATGCAGCTTCTCGGTGAGTGAAAGTTTCCATTCCTGAGTAGGGTGGAAAGGTTTGGGTGGAGTAAAAATAAAAAGGGGCCTTTTGGGGAAGCTGTCTCGTTTTTCTTCGTGTCGGGCAGGTGGCCAAATGAAATGGTACGAGCTTTCGGGCAGGTGGCTTTGTTGGAGAGCCGCAAACCCCACATTTTTTTCCCCGAGCTGGTTCCTTAAGCGCGACACAAAAAAAGCAAGATCATAAAACTGGTTCTCGCTGTTCTCTAAAAGGGAAAGCTGGCCCGGTAGGTGGGGTACCGTGTCGCGTAAAGAAAGCTCGACTTGGGTAAGAGGGGATTCCCATTGAAAGTGGGCCAAGTAGTCTCTGAGTAGCCTTAGCAGGGTTTGGGCTTCACGCACCGGTTCGGTGAGTGAAAAAACTTTGGTAGCGCTGGGGTTAGATTCAAAGTGGAAAACAAAGTGCAGCGCTCGGGCAGCAAGCGATCTTGCCTGTAAGCGGACTTCCATTCTGTTGAGTGTTTGCTTTAGTAGGAAAAGGAGCGCTTCCAGAGAAGCAATTTCGTCTGTCTCGATTTTTTCATAAAAAGGTTCTTCACTGTAGAAAAAAGGCAGGCATAAAGTGCGAGAACCTTTTGCCCAAGCATAAAGCACTTCGCCCATTTTTCCAAAACGGTGGTGGATGGTTTCGATGGGGAGCGCTAGGAAATCACTGATGAAGTAAATCCCTACTTTTTTTAAAAAACGGATTAAGTCGTTTCGTTGGCTAAGCTCCTTTTCTAAAACGAAAGGGTCTCCTAAAAAAAGAAGGCGATCCACACTCAGAAGTTTTAAAACGCTTGCACTTTCTCCAGGGGCAAGAAGGTTTTCATTCCCTCCTAGTAAAGCTTGTGCCCACTCTGGCCTATCGGTGAGCACGCGCTGTTTCGATCGGATTTGGAAAAGCCCCGCAAGTTCTTCAAATTTTTGCATGAAATTTTCTTCGCTGCCAAAGTGCCTAAGCGTAGGATCGATGTCTAAGTATAAGTGGCAGGCCCCACAGAGAGATACTTTAGGCGTGAGCGTAAGGCAGCTCTCTGCGAAAAGAGTCAAAGGCTCAGTGCTATGGAGATACAGAGTACGCATCGTTTCTTTTCGTAGAGAGGCGCTGCCCTTTCGCCGGCCCGATGGTTTTTTTGAGCATCCAGTGCGGGATTTCGAATGAAGTGAGTAAAAAAATCGAACATTTTTGCTTTTCAGCAACCAGCTGCAGCTTTCTTAAGTGGGCTGTGGGGCACGCTTGCGAAGGGCGAACAAAAATAGTCTGGAAGAGCCCTGTTTGTGCAGCGTCCAGCGCTGTTTTCCATACTTCTTTGGGCTCAGCTGCTTTGACGAAAAGAAGGTGAGAGAGGGGGATTTCCCACTCCTGGTGCACTGCTTCCGGGTACAGCACGCCTTCATCGGCGACCCAAAGAAAATAGCTTTGGTTGGCTTTTTGGGTTTGTGTGCTTTCCAACAGTGCGGCTTCTGTCTTAGAGTTTCCTCTCGAGAGCACTTGAATTAAGCCCCCCTTGGCAGAAGAGGGCGTAAAAGAGTAAGAATTACTAGACGGTAAGGGGTTCACAGTGCTATACATACATTTGTATGCAAAATAATTCAAGCTCTAAAAACCCGCTCACCCAATCCCAAGAAGAGGTTTTGGATTTTATTAAGAACACGTGCGCGACTAGAGGTGCGCCTCCTTCGTACCGGGAAATCCAAACCCACTTTGGTTTCAAAGCGGTCGGTTCGGTCCAAGGCTACGTGAAAGCGCTCATCCGCAAGGGCTACCTTGAGGACCCCAAGAAACAAAAAGGGGGCCGCAAAGCGAGAGGCCTTTTTCCGGCAGGGCAGCGAACGCCCAACACCAAGCGGATCCCTATTTACGGGGAAATCGCGGCGGGTTCCTTGCGAGAGTCGCCCCAAATTGAGCTGGGATCGCTTTTGGTCTCCGACGACTCGGTATCCGATCCTTGCTTTGCGCTCCGCGTGGTGGGCAATAGCATGATTGACGTGGGGATTTTGGAAGGCGACCACTTAATCGTCGAGCGCAAGACAAGAGTTCGGAGCGGAGATATCATTGTCGCTTTAGTAGGTGGCGAAACCACCGTGAAAAGGTACCAAGAAACCCCCGAAGGCGTGTTTCTGGTCCCTGAAAATAAACTCATGAAGCCTATCCGAGTGACGGACAAAGCCTTTCAAGTGCAAGGAAAAGTAGTCGGGCTACAAAGGAGAATTTAAATGGGTTTAAGAAGCCGCATTTCAGGCGTTGGGGGCTATGTGCCCCCGCGCGTGATCACGAACGACGATTTAGGAAAGTTCATGGATACCTCCGACGAGTGGATCACTCAACGCTCGGGGATTCGAGAGCGACGCTGGGCTTTGCCAGAGCAAACGAATGCGGATTTAGCGCTGGAAGCGACTCAGCTAGCTCTAGCCAACGCCGGGATCGAAAAGTCGGATCTCGACATGATCATCTTCGCGACTTTGAACCCTGACTACTTTTTCCCAGGTAACGGGGTTTTTCTCCAGGACAAAATGGGAGTGCCCGGGATCCCTGTTTTAGATATTCGGCAGCAGTGTTCCGGCTTTATTTATGCTCTCTCGATAGCGGACCAATATATTCGCTGTGGCGATTATAAGAACATTCTCGTCGTCGGCTCTGAAATCCACTCTCGGGGCTTGGACAAAACCACCCGCGGGCGTGATGTCACTGTTCTGTTTGGGGACGGCGCGGGGGCGGTGGTGGTATCGGCCACCGAAGTAACCGATCCCTCCCAAAGTTCCTACCTCTATTCCACTCACTTGCATGCCGACGGGAAGGGCGCAAAAAACCTTTGGCTCCCCGCCCCCGGACCTGCCATGAGCGCCGAAGACCGAATTACCCATGCCATGATCGATGAGGGCCTGATTTACCCAAAGATGGACGGTCGAAAAGTCTTCATGGAAGCCGTAGTCCGGATGGCAGAAGTTTTGAAGGAAGGCTTGGCAAAGAATAAAATCGAAATCGATGATATTGATCTGTTTTTGTTCCACCAAGCCAACTTGCGCATCAACGAAGCGGTCGCCTCTCAACTAGGGATTGCGCCCGAAAAAGTATTCAATACGATCCACAAGTTCGGCAATACGACGGCTGCGACGATCCCTTTGGGAATGTATGAAGCGCTGAGAGAAGGAAAACTTCAAAAGGGAATGCAAGTCGCGATGGCAGCTTTCGGTAGCGGCTACACGTGGGCTTCAGCAGTGATGCGGTTTTAAAATCCAGGAGCGTCTCCCCAGAAATACATTTTTTAGGCTAAAAAATAGCCGACAGCACTTTTTAAAGGACTTGCCGCGCTTTTTTGTTTTACCCCGTGATGGCGATTGCAAGAACTCCCGCCCCAGCGCGACCATTTACGTTCCCTAATATATTTAACACAGCCACTTTTGAGGTACGCTAAGCCCACTTCAAAGACCTACAACACGAAGCGCAACATGACTTTCGACCTGGTGCCCAAAGATAATCAATCCACTGCCCTAGCCCAAAACAGCGGGGAGCTGACTGTTGTCATCGCACAGTACTTGTCGAATTTCCTCTCCGACCGAACCCGCGAAGCGTACGAATCGGATTTTAAGGACTTTGGGAATTTCATCACCCTGACCTTTGGCCCCGTCTCCCACCCCAAAGACATCACCAAAGCCCACGTCATTGCGTACCGGGACTTTTTAAGAGAGAAGTACTCGCCGACGTCCATCAATAGGAAGATGTCGGCGTTGTCCTCGTTATTCACCGAGCTCCAGAGCGCCCGCATCGTCGACATCAACCCCGTCGAAGGGGTGAAGCGGCCGCAGAGTATCGCGCGCCGACCCCGGCTTGGATTTAGCGATGAAGAGGTAAACCGGATACTCGACTCCCACGACGGAACAACGCTGCAGGGCCTCAACACGAAAGCGGTGCTGTCGTTTTTACTCTATACTGGCTGCCGCATTTCGGAAGCCTTGGCCGTGCGCGTTTCCGACATCGAGGATCGGGGGAACTTGAAGGTGGTCGCCATTAGAGGGAAGGGCGATAAGATTCGAACGCTGCCACTGCATCCAAAGCTTCTTTAAACCCTAATGGAGCTCACTGAACGCCGCCAGAAAGGGCAGGGAGACTACTTATTCACCCGAGTGAAGGGTGAGGGACCAGAAGACGCGCCAATGCGACGGCAGAGTGTAGGGGAGCTACTAAAAACTACGCTGCGGCGGTTGAAGCTTGATACTGGTCGGAGTCTGCATTCTTCCCGCCGGAATGTAATCAGTAACCTTCTTGAAAACGGTGCACGTATCGAATCGGTTGCCGAACTTGCGGGCCACTCCAATATCAACACGACCGCCCGTTACAACGTTCGAAAAGAAGAACTCGAAGACAATCCGCTCTTGACCCTGCGGTACCAAGGATAGGAAGGACAAATGCTAGATTCCGCAACGTCGCGAAGTGACATAGCGACATATATGCGACGGCGGGGCCGAGCCCTACTCTACCGACCGGCCGAAACGGGCCTGGGGGCGGCGGGGATTCCGCATACGAATTTTGAGAACTCTTATGGTCATTTGGAAAAGGCAGAGAAAGAGTGGCACAGAAGGGAGGGACTCTTGCTTGCGTCGACGGTTGGTTTTTTAGAGACTTTGGGACTTCATACACTCTTTATGATGTCCAAAACGCGCCTAGCTCCGTCCGCATTGCGGCGGACACTTGGCAGGTGTGCTGAGAGGCTCTGTATGAAAGCATCGTCAGCGCACCACTTTTGGAATTGGTCGCGTAAGTAGTTTTTGACCTCGCTCGGGCTACTGGCTAGGTCAGCCCTAACGTTCTCCGCGCCATCTATTACGGTAATGATATCCTCGAAGTCTCTGCTAAAAATGAAATCACCTTTTCCGCGATCCCGGAACGCTTCTACCTTTGATGCCAAAAGGTAGGGAATGGTGAAAAGCTGAATGCTTAGTCCCGAGGGGAGAGCGAAGGGTACGGCGCTGCGGATTCCGTCTCTATACCATCTGTTGGAGAACCCAATAATTTTGGGGTCGGCGGGCATTATGTCGACAGTAACTCCAGAAAAAAACCAACGGCACACCGGTGCACCGTGAGTAGTAACATGGTTAAACCCGAGGCTGCGGATTTGCTTTTCTAGCCTGTTGTATTCCGCTCTGGTAGTTACTTCTAGAGTGCAGTCTACGTCATCAGTCGGCCGAACCGAGGAACCCTCTGCAGCCGTCTTTTCGGAGAGGTAGAGAGCGATGGTAGCGCCCCCCACAAAAACGATTTCGGGCAAAAGGTCTTTTAGCCCCGTGGCTACAATTTGTACCATCTGGATATTTTGTGCTTTTGCATTCATGCGACGCCTAGTCTTTCTCTGATTAGCTTACTCGCGAGTTCTTTTTCCCTTGCCCGGCCCGCACGGACGGCATCAACGAGTGCCAGCATTTCGTAAAGAGCGGCGTCCTTCACACAAATATTGGGTACCACGGGATAAAGGGGCTCTATGGCGAGTCCCTTCGTTTTACCAAGTCGAGAGGGCCAAACATATTGATCGTTCTCGTTGCTAATGATCGACTTATTCAACACAGGGGCTGAATGGGCCGTCGGAATACCTACAGCCATTTTTCCTGGAGAGGCCGAAAATGCATATGGCATTCCGTGAAGTAAGAACTCCGCTAAGTTTGCCCTGATGGGCCGTTTTGTTAGGCTGTCATAGAGATGGCAGGCTTCGGCTCTTTTAATTGCGGCATGGGCTTCGGATTGGCTGATCTTGAGGGCTTTTGCAAGGTCACTATAGCGCCAGGACCTCTCGCCAAAGCTAGAAATGAGTTTTAGAAGGACTACGACATCCTGTGGCTTTAGATGGTTGTTCGACTTCATATCCTGAGTATAGCTTGTTATTCGCTATTAGCGAACATAATTCGCAAAATGAGAATGCGGTTCGCAATTTAAGAATGAACTGAATTCTATGTATATACTTTGAGAAATCGGGCTATATCTGACGCGGGCAGCAAGTGGTCGCAAGAAGTTAGTTCGACTAACCCATCAACCTAGATCGTTTGGCTTGCTGGGCTTGCCATTTGGCGGAAAAGTTATTGTCACCGTGGTTCCCTTGCCCAAATCGGTGTCCAACCTGATGGCGGCCCCACAGTTCTCTAGATAGCGTTTCGCATAGAAGAGCCCAAAGCCTGATCCCCCGACCTTATCGAATGTTTCTTTCAGCTCCAGCGGGATTCCTAGAACACTGGTGGCATGACTGTCTGCCGAATACCGATGGATAGGAAATGCAAACGCTAGGTTCCGCAGCGTCGCGAAGTGATATAGCGACATTTATCCGACTGCGGGGCCGCGCCTCCCCCTACCAAACCGTCCGAACCGGGCCTGGGGTCGGCAGAAACTCCCTATACGGCAAATCTAAACGCCTTGGGACAGCTCGCAGCGCCAGCCATCGGGGTGGTCAAAAGAGACGTATGCCATCTGGAGTCCAAAGGACGGAATACAGGAAAGGGCCAGTGCCAAAAGTATTTTTCGCATACTTTCCATTATCGCGTGCCTTTTGGCCTAGTAGCAGGGCTGGTGTTAACGCAATTCGTTCACCAAAACAAAAAGATACTAACCCTCGCCCCGGGAGCGCCCTTTCTGGTCTCCCGGCCAAACCCTATGGGGGTCCCAATCGCTGGCATAGATTTCCTAGCAAGGTTGTCTCAAAAGATTACCGGCTCTATGGAAGTTTCAGCCACGCCGGGTTTGAGGGGACTCCGCATACGGAATAGAATGCTGAAGGCTTTTTCAATATATCGTATAGGCACGAACTTTAAGTTTTCCAGTTTCGCAAGAATCGGTGACCCAAAGACGATGTCTCACGCTATCGACAGCCATATTTCTCAGCCCCCTAGCATCGACATCAAAAGATGGAAACGAGCAACTGAATTGAATCAAGCCGTTATTGCCAAATGTCGATTGAAGATTTCCCGCTTGATCGAATCGTGAAAGGTAACTGTTACCACTTTGATACCCGCTTATAAGTAGAGTGTTATTAAAACTCTTCATATCTTGAATTTCCATGGCATTTGCGGCTTCAGTAATCCGCTTGGTAGGACTAAGAGTCGCCCAGGACGACGTGGTAGCATTCTCTATGTCGGAGTTATTTAACACAAATAAGTGTGTGCCAGATGTTCCACTAAACGTTCCCTGATTTAATAGAAAATACGCACCATTTGCACTGGCAACCATCCCAAATGTAGAGCTAAATGCTGAAAAATCTGCCAAGGTTCTACCCACAAAGCCATTGTCACCGAACGTTGTATCGATTGCGCCTGTGCTGTCTAATTTTACAGCTATGGTTTGAGATTCATTCGAAGAAACTGTTAATGAGCTTCGTCCCGCTCCCACTAAAATAATGTGACCATCACTTGTGAGCTTAATAGATCGAATAGCTCTTTTTTTCTCATCGTTAGTGTACGCAACAATCACAGTTGGATTTGAGTTTATTGTTACCATTCCGCCCGAGCCAAACGCGCTATCAAGAATTCCTGTGTCTAACAAGCGTACCAATAAGTAATTATATTGCCCTGGTGTATTGGCTTGCCCATTGGTGTCGTAACCCCCAAGTAGAATTTTATTGTCAGGTTGCACTACTACATCACTTATCCAACCGGGGACTGGTCGGGATTCAATATTTAACAGCTGAATCCCACTAATTCCAAACTGAGTATCCAGCGTTCCATTACTTAAAAGTCTTGCTACGAATGGCTTCCACCCAGAATCGTATGCAGTACCAACCACCACAATCTTACCTGAGGATAGGACGATCACTTTTTCCGCTTTTGAATCGTTGGAAAAGGAAATAACGGAAGCGCCCGTGTTACCAAAAGAAGTATCTAGAGTGCCATCAGTATTGAATCGTTTTACAACTGCAGAGTCTAGGGCACCAACGTTTTGTCTTTCAGCAGACCCTACTACGATTTGACCGTTACTCTGTATGTCAATTGCTCCGCCTATCCAGTCCGGATAACCATAAGCATTCGGCACAAATGCTGGAATGATGCCGGTGCCCAGTACGCTTAAATCATCTTGCCCGCTCGGGTTCCCACTTTGAGTGGTTGGGGGTATTGGCGAACCATTTCCCCCATTGGATTTGAAACATCCAGGCCCCAATAATAAACAGATCCCACCAACAAAAAGGCGCCGAAAGAAATTTGTTTTGGTTTTAAACAGGAATTGAAAAATAGCTTTTGTCATCGCTTCCTCCCCCGTAGACATTCCGCTTCCATAAGAAGCGCTTAGTCAAAATAGAAAGTCCTAAATGAATTTTGCCCTAATTTTGTGAAGGAATTATGTTTGTTCGAGAAATTTTTTAACGTTACTTAGTTGCATGTTTTCAATTGCTTATCGCTTTTAAGTAATGGAACGCTGGATACTCAGTTTGGAATTAGTGGGATTCAGCTGTTAAATATTGAATCCCGACCAGTCCCCGGTTGGATAAGTGATGTAGTAG
>JANPJT010000065.1:0-11671 GCA_031425635.1 Pseudomonadota bacterium | reverse complement strand
GTGAACTTAGTAAATACTTTCCCTGGGTCCTTGTTAAGCGCTCTGGCCGCACCGGTAGGCCTTCGGTTCCATGCGCTGCACCACTTGTTCCCCTTTCTTCCTTACCATTCGCTAGGCGAAGCGCACCGGCGCCTTAGCCGCTCGTTACCGGGGGATTCGACTTACCACGCCGCCTCTGAAAAAGGCATTTTGCCGGCGCTCGCAAGGCTCTGGAGTCGCTCGCAGGTGCCGCTACGAGAAGCAAACTCGCCATAAAGCACTAGAAACAAAAAAGCCCTTTCAGCTTGATTGACTGAAAGGGCCCCTTCACAAAAAAAATAGCTTGGGTCTTTAGTTCAAGAAATCCTTGAACGCCTTCCCCGGGCGAAATTTTGGCACTGTGCACGCGGGCACTTTGATCGCTTCGCCAGTTTGTGGGTTTCGGCCCATGCGCGCTTTACGCTTTGCACGAGTGAAAGTACCGAAACCAACCAAGGTGACATCGTCGCCTTTTTTCACGGCTTTTTTAACGTACTCGATAGTACTGTCCAGAACACGTTCGCAATCGGCTTTCGTGATCTTAATTTCTGCTGCAAGCTGTTCAACAAGCTGAGCCTTGTTCATTTAATGTAATCCTCCGGTTTTTCCCTTGATGACGAGAGATAATGTGAGAAGTTTGTAGCAAAGGGAAAATGGAGGGTCAAACAATTTCACGAGTAAAATCATCGAGCTGAGAGAGACATGCGATCGAATTTAGATTTGTTTTTCTTGTTGCTGATCTTGACAACAATGGGGTGTGTGAAACCCGCGGTGCCTCCGTCATCCGCTTCCGCTTCGCTGCGCTGGGCCACGTCTGCACTTCCAGTGAAGCAAGACTGGACGGACTGCACAAGTGGTGGGTGCACAATGCACGCAAGCCTTGTCATGGAGGGACTCGTCTGCGCCGACCGGAAAGAAACATTGGCTCTTGCCGAGAAAGTTTTTTTTGTATCGCCCAGAGAAATGAGGGTTCAAATCAAGCGCGGTGTCTTGTGGAGCGACGGTGCCGAGCTGAAAGCAAAGGATTTTATTTTTTCGTGGAAACGATCCTGGTTGAAGTGCCATCAACGGCCGGCGACGAAGTATTTTTTTCCGATTGTCGGTACCGAAACGGGCTGCGGAAACAAAAACTTAGTGGGAGTTGAAGCGCTCTCGGATTACGAATTGAGAATACGCCTTAGCTCTCCTTCGCCTTTTTTTGCTCGCAGGCTTGCCCACCCCCTTTTTTTTCCCAAGCGCGTCGATGCACCTGAAGCGACTTTGGGCCCTTTCGTCTTTATCGAGAAGGGCAAGTACGCACCGAACTTGAGTTTCCAACGGTCGAGACGGCCTTCGCGCGGCATCCATTTTATGGAAGTGGTCGATGAAGTAGAAAGGGTGAGTTTATTCCTGGAAGGCTCGGTAGACGTGGCAGACGCGCTCAGTCCGAAAACCAGTGGGTTCCTAAAAAACAATCCCAACCTGCAGCCTTGGTTGACGGGGCAAAAGGTGTTTTTGCTTTTTGACTCCGCCCAATCTCAAAAAATCCGCCAGGCCTTGGTTGAGTCGCTTTCGCTTTCCGAATCCATTGAGCTCCTAGATTTCGGGCTTGAGGAGAATCGAGCCCTGATGCCCGAGATCGACTCTCCGAAATCCATTCAAGCGGTCAATAACCCCGCTTCACTCAAAGAGAAATTCTCAGGGGTCGACTTCAGCCTGAGCGTTGCTGAAGCGGCGGGGTTGCCCGGGCTAGCCACCAACTTGAGAGCCCAGTGGAATAGGCGCCTATCTGCCGACGTAAAGCCAACGCCACGGCACCGCAAAAATGGGGTTGCGCTAAAGCAATGGACACCCGACTGGTTCGATCCGGCGCTGCCACGTTTTGTCATTTCCCATGCGCCTACGTTTTCGGACCGCGACGCGGCCGTAGCATTCTGGAACAAGATTCAGCGGGACTGGGTGGAAAAAGAGTTCTTAGTGGCTCCTGTCTTTGAAGTGACGGGTTACGTTCTGCGTAAAGCAAGTTTGGGACCGATGGAACGGTCGACTTCCGGCGTTTGGGCTTTTGATCGGATAGCCCACCAGTAACGTCCGTTTTGCGATTTTCAATCGCACCCTTTCGGGTTATCCGGAGGCATGAGATTTTGTTGCGCTCTTTCCTGTTTGCTCCTTTTGAGTTTGCCCGGCTGTTCTCGTTTGTTTGGAGTGCGTCAAGAAATGCGCTTGGCACTTGGTAAAGAGCCACGGACATTGGATTGGGTGAAGATCCAGTCTCCGGAAGAGATGTTTCTGCTTGAACAGTTCCAACGGTCTCTTCTCTCGACCGACGCCACCAAAAAAGAAGCCCCTGAGTTGGCCGAAGCATGGTCGGTAGACGCGTCCCAAAAGCGCTTCATTTTTTCGCTAGGGAAGCACTTCTGGAGTGACGGAGTGGAACTCACAGCGGACGATTTCGTACACGCTTGGGAACGTCATTTGGCCCCAGGTTCCCAGTCACGAGCGCTCCCCACACTCCTTCAGATCCGAGGTGCTGCCGATTTTCATCGGGGCGAGGCTACCCAATTCTCAGTGCGCGCTACCTCCGGCCGGACCCTTGAAGTGGAGTTGGAAAAGCCATCACCGACTTTTTTAACCGGACTGACTTCGGTTCTGTTGGGCCCCCAGCGACGCGACGTTTTCTCGGCGTATCCCGACGCGCACACCACTGCCTTGCACCTGCGAACGATTGGGCCCTATCAGCCCTTTCAGTGGGCGCCAGGGGAAAGCATGCTGCTCGTCTTCAATTCCTATTTCCCTGGAATAGTGGATGTCGCCCGGGTTCGAGTTTTTTTCGCCCCTAACAAAGAAGCGGATATCCAGCTCGATCTCGCTTCAGGAAAAACCGAGAGTGGAAAGCGCGTTGTTTTGCCAGAGGCAGGGGAGCGCTCATTAAAGCTTCAAGCCGTAAAATGGCGCTAGGAACAGCTTCCGAATTGGAGCGTTTCTTCCGGGAAATCCGGGGAATCGAACAGGGGCACCAACCGCAGCGCTTTCGGGCAAGGGCCGTCTTCTTCTCTCGTCGCCGTGAAACGCTTCCCGCCACTTTCAAACGTGTACCGCAAGCCCCCCCCTTGGCGAGTGAGTGTCCCCACGACGTCGTACTGACCGAGTTCGTGGACTAAGACCCCGCTAAAGCGAGCCGGAGTTTCCGCTAGCGGCCCCACGGGGGTGGCTAGATAGGTCACCGTTAGATGGTAGTGAGGGCCCCCAAACACTTCCCTGTGTTTTTCCAGAGGTTCAAATCGGGGGGTAAATGCAGCGGTGAAAAGTAAAAGGGCCGGAAAAAAGACAGAAAGTAAGCTGCACGTTTCCAAGCCGCGTTAGATAGTCGAAATCACCTCAGAAAATCAACCCCCATTTGACGCCCTCCCTGTAAAGCTCTGCTATGCTTGGCATTTTTGTGGCAGACAAACCGAGTTCAACCCGCTATAACGGAACCATCTTACTGTTGGGGCGTCGACAAGTGGTAAGTCACTGGATTTTGATTCCAGTATTCCCAGGTTCGAATCCTGGCGCCCCAACTCTTTTTAAAAAAAAACCCCGGTCCTTGCTCGAAAGCAAAGGATCGGGGGTTTTTTAATGTCCCAGACAGTTCGTTACGTAGTCGCTTTGGACGTTTGCATTTTTGGCGCTTTCACCGCAAGTCCGCTGATGCGCATTCCGTAGAACGATCTCCATACGAAGTAGAGCCCGACCAAAAGGAACAAGACGCCAATCCAAATCGCCGCCGGCCCAGCCGACACGGCAATTTCTACCGCGAGAAGCCCAAAGAGGGTCGTGAACTTAATGATGGGGTTCAGGGCTACCGAAGAGGTATCCTTGAAGGGATCCCCTACCGTATCGCCAATGACCGTCGCTGCGTGCAGCGGGGTGTTCTTTTCCCGTAAGTCGACTTCCACTACTTTTTTCGCATTATCCCAAGCGCCGCCCGCATTGGCCATGAAGATGGCTTGGAAAAGCCCCACCGCGGCAATGGAGATAAGGTAGCTTGCGAAGAACGTCGCGTTGAAGCAAGCAAAGGCCAGAGTGAGGCAGAAAATCACTCCGAAAATATTCACCATCCCTGCTTGCGCAAATTGGGTGCAAATTCGAACCACTTCTCTGCTCGACTCAATAGAAGCACTTTTGGCGCTTCCGTCCAGACGGATGTTCTTTTTAATGTGCTCAACGGCGCGGTACGCTCCCGTCGTGACAGCTTGCATCGAAGCCCCTGTAAACCAGTAGACTACCGAGCCGCCCGTGATCAACCCAAGGAGTACCAAAGGATCTAGGAGGTCCAGCCGCAGGTTGAGGAGTAAGATGATCGAGAAAATCATCGTGGTTGCACCAATCACCGCAGTCCCGATGAGAACAGGCTTCGCGGTTGCTTTAAACGTGTTGCCGGCAGAATCGTTTTCCTCCAGCAAGTGCTTGCCGCGAGAGAAGTCGGGGTCAAAACCAAAGTCTTTTTTGATTTCACTTTTGATCCCGGAAATCGATTCGATTTGGGAGAGCTCGAATACCGACTGAGCGTTATCCGTCACCGGGCCGTAGCTATCGACTGCTATCGTGACAGGGCCCATGCTGAGCATCCCGAAAGCCACCAGTCCGAAGCTGAAGACTGCGGGGTACACCATGAAGCTCGAAAGTTCGGCGTTCGAAGTCAAATAGGCAACGAGCATCAGAAGAACGATGGACATGCCCTTCCAAAACACGCTGAAGTTTCCAGCGACTAGCCCGGAAAGGATCGTCAAAGACGCTCCGCCTTCTCGAGACGCCATCACAATTTCAGCAACGTGTTTGCTTTTTGCCGAAGTGAAAGCTTTGGTCAGTTCCGGAATGATCGCCGCCGCAATCGTTCCGCAGGATATGATGGTCGCGAGGCGGAACCAAACCGTTCCACCCATGTCCTGAAGAAAGCTGTAGCTCACCGCGTAAGTCAGTGCGATGGAAACGAGCGACGTTACCCAAACCAAGTAAGTAAGTGGCTTTTCGAAGTCCATTTCGTTCGAATCTTTGTACAGAGCTTTCGTCACCGCTTGCGTGGCACCGTACGAAACAACCGACGCAACAATCATCAAAATGCGCATGAGGAAAATCCAGAGAATGAGCCGTGCTTGGACCGAAGCTGCGTCCGCAGTCGGTATGAGCTTGCTCGTTGCTGGGTCCATTTGCATTCCGACCGCTAAGGCAATGAAGCTAATCAACGCAACGCCCGTTACGCCGTAGGTTTCAAAACCATCGGCTGTGGGGCCCACGGAATCGCCCGCGTTATCGCCGACACAATCCGCGATGACGCCTGGATTGCGCGCATCATCTTCCTTGATATCGAAAACAATCTTCATCAAATCGGAGCCGATATCGGCGATTTTTGTGAAAATACCACCGCAAATGCGGAGCACTGACGCTCCGAGGGACTCTCCGATCGCGAAACCAATGAAGCAGGCACCCGCATTCTCAGGAGCCACAAACAGCAAGATGAGCATCATCATGATGAGCTCAACCGAAATAAGGAGCACGCCGATCGAGATACCCGCTCGGAGCGGGATGTCGAGGAGCGGGAAAGGTTTGGCGCGCAAAGAAGCAAAGGCCGTTCGGCTGTTGGCGTACGTGTTGATGCGAATGCCGAACCAAGCCACCGAGTAGGAGCCCAAGATCCCTAAAATGGACCAAACCAGGATCAGCGCCACTTTTCCCACGGGCATGTGCTGCAAAGCGTAGAAGTAATAAACAATGCACGACCCAATGAAGAGCTCAAAAATAACCAGCAGCTTTCCTTGTTGGAGCATGTAGGTTTTGCAGGTTTCGTAAATAAGGTGCGAAACATCCAACATCGACTTGTGAGCGGGAAGTTTCTTAATGCTTAAAATCTCGTAAACGCCGAAGAAAAGTCCAAGAACACAGACGACTAAGCCTAGATAAAGGAACTGTGGGCCAGTCATCGACAACCCGAACACCGAGTAAACCCCTGTCAGTGGGGGCAAGTGAAGATCCGCTTCACTGGCAAAAGCGGGGGCAGCCACTGCAAGAAGTGGTAGGGCGATAAACGCCCACCGAGTGACTGTTTTCCAAAGCGCCGTTGCCGTACGTTTTTGACTTGGTTGCATGATGAAGTTCCCTATCTTTCGAGATTTAATGTGAAAAGAAGTCTCCCACGGCCGAGGAGGCTAGCATGAAAAACTTCCGTACCATAGAGCTTATTTCCGTTTAGCCGGCCTAACGCCCTTTACCGCTACGCGGTAAAGCACCAAAGCCATGACGAAGAATACGGAGAACGCGAGTGGCAAGCTTTCTTCCAACGAGTGGAAGTGTTTGCCGACGTTGATGAAGTCTACCCAGTCTTCACGGAAGTTGAGGAATGCCACCGTGATACCCGCAATAGCTCCCCCCGCAATCAAGCCGGACGAATACAAAATCCCTGGCCCTGCCTCGGTTTCGTCCTCTTCGCCGCTGCTGCGCTTTTTGGATCCCCATGTTTTTCTTTGCACTAGCCAACGCACCATACCGCCCACAAACATGGAGGCAGAAGTTGCTAGCGGAAGGTAAACCCCGACCGCAAAAGCCAACGCCGGTACGCCGCACAAGTGCGCCACAATTGCCAGAGCAACCCCCAAAAGCACCAGGCCCCACGGGAGTTTTTGGGCAAGGATTCCGTCGATAATTAGCGACATGAGACGCGCTTTCGGCGCGTCGTACTTCGTGACGTCGACACCGTTGTCGCGTTTCTTAACCGTGCCGTTAATCCCGGGATCCACGAGGTACTGAACTAGCCCCGCGTCGTCGACCAAGTATTTCCCAGGAGAGAGCCCTTTCAGAGGCCCCTCGGTTTGCAATTCAGCAACGCGCAATACTCGGTACTGAGCTTGGTCGTTAGGGTAGGCAGAATCCCGAACGGTTTCTTTTTCTACTAACGATAGAGCGTCCGGGACCAAGACTTGCGGGAGGTTTTGCTTCGTGTAGACCGTCGAAGCAGAATTCAGCAAGTTCAGCGTGTAGCCAATCACGACTGCCGAAGTAAGGGCACCGATAAGGAGACTGATTTGCTGGGCTCGCGGAGTACCGCCGACCAAGAAGCCCGTCTTCAAATCCTGAGAAGTCGTTCCTCCGTTCGAAGCAGCCACACAGACCACTGCAGCAACGCTCAACGCCGCAATCCGATCCAGCGGCGAAACCCATCCCATCGCCAGGAAAATGGTGCTTGTGAGCAGAAGTGTCGCAACCGTCATTCCGGAGATCGGGTTCGAAGAAGAACCAATTTCCCCTGTCAGCCGACTACTTACGGTAACGAACAAGAAACCAAAAGCGACGATGCACAGTGCTCCCACGAGATTCATGTGAAGCGAAGGAGTCAGAGTGATTGCCGCCACCAAAAGAACAATGCCGCCGATCACGTAGGGCAAGTCAATTTCTCGATCTAGTCGGGAAACTTTCGATTCTTTCTTCCCGGCCCAGCGGAACCCTTTCAAGCCTTCCCGGGCCCCGTGCAAGATGACGGGGAAACTTTCCACTAAACTAATGATGCCCCCGGCAGCCACCGCACCCGCCCCAATGTAGAGCACATAGTTTTTCCAAATTTCGCCTGAACTCATTTCAGAAATGAGTTTGGTGGCCGGAAAAAGCGGAGTGGTGAGTCCGTCTCCGAAAAGTCGGATCATGGGCATCAAGATCCAGCTTGAAGCCAGGCCGCCCGCCACCGTGATGCTCGCAATGCGTGGGCCGATGATGTACCCCACCCCTAAAAGCTCGGGAGAGACTTCAACGGCGACGAAGGCCCCTTTAAACCAAGCAAACGCTTTGGTCGGAGCTTCTGCCCAGAGGTGCATTCCCACGTTCAAAAACTTATAAAACAGTCCAAAGAAGAAGCCGCCAAAGACTGTTGTGGCGCTCGTTCCGCCCTCTTCGCCCGCTATCAAGACTTTTGCACAAGCGGTCCCTTCCGGATAAGCCAACTCCCCATGGGCTGCGACAATCAGCGCTCGCCGGAGTGGGATCATGAGAAGAACCCCCAGCAATCCCCCGAGAATAGCGACCACCATGATGCGAGTAAGCTCCATTTCGTGCCCGAGGATGAGCAGCGCAGGCATCGTGACAGCGACCCCGAAAGCAATGGACTCGCCCGCTGAACCCGTGGTCTGGGTAATATTATTTTCTAAAATAGTGGCTTTCCGAAAGCCAAACGCCTTGGACAACCCGCGAAAAAGCGTGATCGACAGCACCGCGACCGGGATGGAGGCGCTCACTGTCATTCCGACTTTCAACGCTAGGTAGAGCGAGGATGCACCAAACACAATTCCGAGGAGCACCCCGATAATGATCGGCCCCGCTGTAAGTTCGGGGATGATCTTCGCAGCACTAACAAACGGCTTAAATTCCTTGTCCATGACGCCTCCAAAGCTCCGCAGGCTAGCACGGCGATCTTGAACTCTCAACCTTCTTGCTGCATCGTCCTATCAAAAAGGGAGGTCCAGTCGGACCGGTTTTTACGCAAAAGAAACGTGCAGGATGCGAAGCCCAAAGCTCCGATAAAAACGAAGTGGAGAGCGTAAAGGGAGTAAACTAAACCTCCCCCTCCTTCGCCTAACGCACGGAAGGCCGCCTCAAAACCCGCGTTCCCCGTCCCCAGGCCCCCGGGCAAGAACGGGATCGCACTCGCTAGAAGCCCAAGGCACGAAGCTCGAAGCAGCGGTAAGACGGCGGCCGACAAGCCCAAGCCACGCGCGAGTTCAACGAGAGCAAAGAGAGTCAACAAATGGCTGAAGGAAGCGAGTAACACTCCGATCGCCAATGCCTTCGGAGGAACAAAAGCTGCAAACGTGATGGACTCCCACACCGCCTTCAGTGCAGGCGACTGCATTGCCGGCAGGCCACGGAACCTCGCAAAGAAAACCGCAACGGAAACTGCCCCGACAAGCACCAAAAGGAGAAACGGCGCGAGCCAGCGGGCTTGGGCCGAGCTACCAAATAAAATCCCCCCCACAAACAAAAGTCCCAGAATGCCGCAGAATCGATCCGCCGCCCAGGCCCGCAGCCAGGGGCTCAACGGCGTTTGGGTGAGTCTGCTTCCTAAGCTACTTTTGACTAAATCCCCCGCAATCCCCAGGGGGAGCACCACATTAAAGAGGTCGCCAGAGAAGCTGAGCAACGACGCTAGCTTCAAACCGGCCGGGTTCCCCTGGGTCCGAGTCAAACTCCACCAGCGAACGATCCCGACGAGGTTCGAGAACACACACAGCAGCAACGCCCCCCCAAAATGGGAATTCCAGTGGAACCCACCCTGGGTGCTTTTCAAAGACGACGCAGACCAAAGGGCAAACGCTATCCCTACGCCCACCGAGACCGCCACTTTCACGAAGGCGTTTATCCAGTTCATGGGACTCTCCAGATGAGCGACGGACCAATCCATTGAGCAACCGGCGATGGCAGATAAGACCAGATTTGGGTAGCGAGCTTGAAGTGGGGAGCCGACAGGTTGGGCGGCGACACGCCTTCTTTTAAAAAGTAACAATAGTACAGAGGAACATCGAAGGCGCCCCAGTAGCTCTTAAACTGATGGACCCCCGAACCTTTAAAGCTTCTTCCCAGGTCGAAATGCGTGCACCCATTGCGAAGGCCGTAGAGAATCAGCTCCCAGTACAAAGTGCAATTTAAGTATCCCGGAAGGAACGCCCCCACGGTGCCGGTGTAGGGGTGATAGAGGACCCCGTTCTTTCGAACCGTCAGCGCCGTAGAAACGGGCCTCCCGCCGACGTAAGCAACGACCAACGCGCTGTCGGGAACATGGGCTAAAATCGAAGCAAAAAACCGCTTGCTGTGTACCGGAGTCCCCAGAGCCGTTTGGGTTCGAAGAATGACTTCGTAAAATGGCTCCAGAAGTTCTTGACGTCCCCAGCAAAACTCCGCGCCAAGCGCGCGGCCTTTCTCGATCTGTTTACGCCTTTTTCGATGCAAGCGGTTGTTCCAAACGGATTCGGCACTGTCCAAAGTAAGGACCGAAGTCACAAATTGCTCGCTGGTAAAAGCGTTCGCGCTCCACGTCGAAGCCGTCGTGGCATTGCGAGTGGGACAAACCGCGTAAAGAGCCCCGAGCTGCCGGCGTGTGTCCTCCACAAAAGCCGCAAAACGCACGTCGTCTTCCGGGTAGTTTTCGGCGTCGGTCAAATAGGGGGCAGCGCTCAGGATAGTCTTCCCCTGAAGGTTCTTGAGTGCGAAAAGCCCGGCGCCACTACCTTCATAAGGGTAGAAGTCCAGGCCATAAGAATCTTGGTAGACTGCGGGTGGAAATAGCACTGGGCATCGACGCTATAAGCTATAAACCAGAGCGTCAACGTTTGCGCTAGCGAGATGAACTTTCCCCTTCGGGACTAGGCCCACTTTCTCAAACGCTTCCGGCTCGGTAGGGTTGAGGTAAACGAACACCGCACCTTTTTGAGCGGACGAAACCGTCTTCTTGAGGACTTCCGCAAGAATTTCCCCGCGAAAAGGGTTGAAAAAGAAAAATACCGACGTATCTGCAGGCGCTTGATACTGGGTTGCGTCACTTTGCACCACTTCAATCAGCGGCAACGAGCTGCGTTTCGAAGCGTAGATTTCCGTATTTTTTTCAGCAATACGGCACAAAGAGTCCGAAAGCTCGACACCCACCACTTTTTTGAAACCCAAACCGGCAGCCATGAAGAGCGCTCGGCCTTTGCCGCAGCCGTAATCGACGAACACTTCCTCGGTAAACCCCTTGCCGCGAATTTTCTCGGCGACCGCCATCGCCCGGTGAAAAATTAAAGAGTTTGCCCCTTGGTACCCCGCCGTAAACTTTTTTAGCCGCTCTGGGAACCCGACTAGGTCGCTGGAATCGACCAAAGAAAAGGTGTCGGTACCCCAACGCCAATCGAAAAGCACTTCGGACCACAAAACTCGTACCGTCGCCCAAAGCCCCCGCTTTTTCACGGACGCTCTGACTTCTTTTAGTGCTTTTAAAACCGCCGCCATTTGCACTCCACCTCAACGGGGACTCTAACTTGGTTTATCCAACGACTCAACTAACAGCAGAGGGGATTTCACTCATTGGGTAATCCACCGTTTCGGTTGACGGGGTCCTAGGGCCGCGAGGTACAGTCCGCAGGGTGAATATCTCCCTACTACTCCCTGCCCGCATGAGCGCCCATTGCTTAAGCCAAACCGTTGCGAGCGCGTCGGCCTTCATGGAACGCGAGTTCCGAGGCCGCTATGAGATTTTGATCGTCACCAACCATGACGCAGGTGACCGAGACGACGGAACTGAGGCTTTGGCAGAAGGGCTCGCAAAGTCTTTTGCCTTCGTGAGGGTTGTAAACCACGTGGGTGCGGCAGGAAAAGGGGCTGCGCTCAAGTCGGGTTTTTTTTCCGCAACGGGCGATTGGGTGTTTTTTGTCGATTCTGACTTGCCCTACGACTTAACGTTTTTCACTGAAGCCAGCCAGCTGCTTTCGCAAGGGGTGGATTTCGTCTCTGGAAACCGCCGCATGAAGGGCAGCGAGATCCTGTGCGAAACACGGTTCGTTGCCCGGTTTCTTCGGAGGCTCAGGCTCGGGCTACTCTTCAACAGAGCCTTGCGCTGCCTTCTGCCGTTATCCACGACGGATACCCAGGCTGGGATCAAAGCGATGAACCGGCGTTTTGCTAC